>JAUUZX010000466.1 GCA_030592025.1 bacterium
GCTTGGTCATGGCGTAGCCCTCGTGGATCGTGTACTGGCCCGAGCCGAAGACGCCGATGCCCGTTGGGCCCAGCTCCCCGTAGTACTTCTTGAACTTGTCGGCCATGACCTCGAAGGCCCGGTCCCAGGAGACGGGCTTGAACTTGCCCTTCTTGTCGAACTCGCCAGCCGCGTTCACCCGTAGCAGGGGCTCGGTGAGACGGTCCTTGCCGTACATGATTTTGGCGTTGAAGTAGCCCTTGATGCAGTTCAATCCACGGTTGACCGGGGCGGCCGGGTCGCCCTTCACGGCGACGATCCTGTCGTTGCGGGTGGCGATCATGATGCCGCAACCCGTACCGCAGAAGCGGCACACCGACTTGTCCCACTTCCAGCCCTTCTCGACTTCCTCGGCGGAGGCGAGGGCCGAAGCGGGGATCTTCATGCCCATGGTCCCGGCGGCGCTCACGGCGGCCGCCTGCTTGATGAAATCGCGGCGGGAGAGTGACATCTTGCACCTCTTGGAGTCGGGATGCGGAGCCGCTGACGCCAAGGAAGAAGATTCGGCGCTGCGGGCCTCCGTGAAGTCGTTAACAATTAAACCACTTTTTAAATTGGACGTAAATGTCTTATTGAGCATAGCCCAGTATTTTTATGGGTGTATAAAACGCTATGAGGTAGCAGTTTAGGCGTATCGTGGGCGGTATCGGCGCGGCATGTCAGGCCAGGGCGCAAGAAAACCCACGGGGAAACCATGAAATCGAGGCGGGGCGCCGCTGCCGACGCCCCGCCATTCTCCTCGCAACAGGCCCCATCAATCCCCCGTCGACGCCCCGCCTCTCCCGGTGAACCAGGGGTAGAGCGCGGGCAGGATCACCAGGGTCAGGACCGTCGCGCTCACCAGGCCTCCCATGACCACCGTGGCCAGGGGGCGCTGGACCTCGCTGCCGGTGCCCGCGGCCACCAGCAGGGGGGTCAGTCCCAGGCCGGTGGTGATGGCGGTCATGAGCACGGGCCTGAGTCGGCCGAGAGCGCCCCGCCGCGCGGCCTCGCTCGCCGTCAGACCGTCGGCCATGAGTCGGTTCATGGAGCTGACCATGACCATGCCGTTCTCCATGGCGATGCCGAAGAGGGCGATGAAGCCCACCGACGCCGGCACCGAGAGGTCGATGCCCGTGATGGCCAGGGCCACCACGCCGCCGACCAGGGCCAGGGGGATGTTCAGCAGGATGAGCAGGCTGTGCCGCAGCGAGCCGAAGTTGGCGAAGAGCAGCAACAGCAGCAGCGCCAGGACGACGGGCACGACCACCGTGAGCCGCCGGTTGGCCTCCTGTTGGAGACGGTACTGCCCGCCCCAGGTGGCCAGGTAGCCCGGGGGCAGATCGACCTGCTCGGCGATGGCGGCCTGGGCGTCGGCCACGAAGCCGCCGATGTCCCGGCCCACCACGTTGCACTGCACCGCCACGAAGCGCTGGTTGTCCTCCCTGGTGATCTGCCTCGGGCCCACGATCTCATCGAGGGTTGCGACCTCGCTCAGGGGCACGCGGATGCCACCGGGCGCCGCGATCATGATGTCGGCGATGCGGGCGGCGGTGTCGCGGGCGTCGGACGGGTAGCGCACGCGGATGTCGAACCCGCGCACCCCTTCGTAGATCCTGCCGGCGGGGGCCCCGCCCACCGCGGCGGCGATGGTGCCCTGGACGTCGGCCACGTTCAGGCCGTACCGGGCCAAGGCTTCCCGGTCCAGGCGGATCAGCAGCTGGGGCGTGCCCGCCACCTGATCCACCTGCACGTCGGCCGCGCCCTCGACCGTGCGCACAACGCCGGCCACCTGACCGGCTGCGTGGAGAAGCTCGTCCAGGTCGTCACCAAAGACCTTCACCACGAGTTCGGCGCTGACGCCCTCGATCAGGTGGTCGATGGTCATCTCGATGGGTTGGGTGAGGTTCACGAGCACGCCGGGCACGTTGCCCAGTTCGTGACGGATCAGTTCCTCGATGTCGTCCTGGGAACGGGCCGTCCGCCAAGCGTCCCGGGGCGCCAGCAGCACGAAGAGTTCGCCGGAATTCACCGGGTCGGTGTGGGCGCCCACCTCGCCGCGCCCGATGCGGCTGACGACCTCCACGATCTCGGGGATAGCCAGGAGCCGCCGTTCGACGATCTGCACCACCCGCTTGCTCTCCTCGAGGGCGATGGACGGGGCCATGGTCAGGCCGACGACCACCGTGCCCTCGCGCAGCCGGGGCGTGAACTCCGAACCCAGCCGGGGTACGATGGCCGCGCCCACGGCCATCAGCAACAGGGCCAGGCCGACAGCGGCGGCCCGGCGCCGCAGGAAGAACGTCAGCAGGGGTGCGTAGAGCCGTCCGAGCATCCGCACGAGCCAAGGCTCCGCGGCGGTCGCGGATCTGGGGCGACGCAGCAACGCGCCACTCAGCACCGGGGCCAGGAACACCGAGAACAGGAGGGAGCCGGCCATGGCCAGGGCCACGGTCCAGGCCAGGGGGCGGAAGGTCTTGCCCTCGATGCCCTGCAGCGTGAACAGGGGCACGAAGACCAGGATGATGATGGCGATGGCGAAGACCACGGGCCGGCCCACCTCGCGGCAGGCGGCGCCGATGACGGCAAGGCGGTCGGCGTCGGGAGCGGCCAGGCGCAGGCGGCGGTCGGCGTTCTCGACCATGACGATGGTGCCGTCGACCATCATGCCGATGGCGATGGCCAGTCCGCCGAGGGA
>JAUUZX010000394.1 GCA_030592025.1 bacterium
GATCTGCGTGGTCGGCTGGTTGATGTTCTGTTCTCGGGGCCGGCCAGTGGCGCCTGGCAGTCTCTGGTGTGGGATGGTCGGGATGGGGCGGGGCGTATGGGGGCTGCGGGGGTTTATCTGGTTCGGTTGCGGGAGGGAGTGAACGTGCGCCATCGCAGGTTGATGATGGTTCAGTGACCCGTGGTTGTGGTTGATGAATTACGGCTCTGGCGCTGAACACTGTTCGATGTGATTGCTGTCGGCCAGCTCCGAAGCACCATGGGAGCCGCCCCGCCCTCCTTGTATTTGCGCCCCCCGACTCCCCCCTTTGCATTTCCCCACCCCACCAACCATGTTTCCCCCGTCCCGGCCAACCCCCCGTCATAGCCGGGCCAACACCCGTTGCCCCACGAGGACCACGATGAACTTCGGAGTCGTCCAGGAGCCCACCCCGGCCATGATCTCGGCCGCGCTGCGGGCCATGGAGGCCGCCCTCGACCTACGCCCCGACGACAGCGTGCTCGTGGTCGGCGACGAGGTCACCGCCGCCTGCGCCACCGCCTTCGCCGCGGCCGCGCGCAGTTACGGCTGCACGGTATCCACCTACGATCTGCCGCCGCACGGACGCCCCATGGACACGGTCCCGGCTGACCTGGCCGCGCTGATCCCCGGCCCCACGGTGGTGATCAACGCCATTCCCGGTCACACGGCCGAGACACCCTTTCGCATCGAGTGGCTGAACCTGGTGGAACGCCAGGGCACCATCCGCATGGGCCACGCACCGGGCATCAGCGAGGACATGATGACCGGCGGCTCCCTCGACGTGGACTACCGGCGCATGCATCTGCGCGAAGACCTCATGCTCGACCTCTTGAACGGCGCGGAATCGGTACGCTTGCAGACCGCGCTGGGCACCGATCTTGTCGTCAACGTCCAGGACCGTCCTTTCATCTCCGATCTCAAGGCAGTCCCCGATTGCTGCGTCAACCTGCCCTGTGGCGAGATCTACTGCGCGCCCATCGAAGGTAGCGCCAACGGCGTGCTGGTGGCCGATGGTCCGGTGGGCGACGAGGGCGTACCGCCCATGCCCGTGCATGTCGAGATCAAGGACGGACGTGCCACGACCGTCACCTGCGACGACCTCGTGTGGCAGGAACGCATCCAGCGCCACCTCGACCACGACCAGGGTGCGAGCATTGTCTGCGAGCTGGGTATGGGACTGAATCCCGGGGCGCGCCTGGTGGGCCGCATGCTCGAGGACGAGAAGGCCCTGCGCACCGCGCACGTGGCGTTCGGCGACAACCAGGGCTTCCCCGGCGGGTGCAACCACTCCGGCCGGCACATAGATTTTCTGGTGCATCTGCCAACAGTTTCGGTCGAACGTGGCGGCGAAACGGTGTACGTTCTGCGGGATGGCGATCTGGCCGTCTGAGCTCGCAAACCCGACGTCTCGATCCAGGAGCGCACCACTTGCCCAGCAACGACCTCTCCGCCGCCATGGTGGACGCCGCCCGTCGCGCCATGGAAGCCGCTCTCCAGCTGACTTCGCAAGACCGTGTCCTGGTCATCGGTGACGACACCGTGGGCCGCTGCGCCGCGGCCTTCGCCGCCGCCGCCGCACAGGCGGGCTGCAAGGTGTCCGAATACGAGCTGCCGGGGGTGACCCGCCCGCACCGAGTCGTGCCACCCGGTATGGTCGATCACCTCGACGGCGTCACCGTGGTGATCAACGCCATCGATGGTCGTAGCGACGAGGTCCCCTTTCGCATCGATTGGATCAAGGCCATCCAGGACACCGGGCGGATCCTCATGGGCCATTGCCCGGGCATCACCGAGGCCATGATGACCGGTGGCTCCCTCGACGTGGACTACGCGGCCATGCACGAGCGGGAGCGACGGCTTCTGGCGGGGCTCGACGGCGCCGAGCGTTTGCACATCACCGCGCCGGGCGGGACCGATCTGGTGCTGGCGGTGGCCAGTCGCCGTTTCATTTCCGACCTGGAAGCCACCGTGGAGATCGGGGTCAATCTTCCCTGCGGCGAGGTGTACTGCGCTCCGGTGGAAAACGATGCGGACGGCGTGCTGGTGGTGGACGGTCCCATCGGCGGCGACGGCACCCCGCCGACGCCGCTGCGCATCACCGTGGCAGCCGGCCGGGTCACCGACGTGGTCTGTGCCGACACCGACTGGCAAGCCATGGTCCAGGGCTACATGGCCACCGACGCCGAGGCCAACGTGATCTGCGAGCTGGGAATCGGCCTGAATCCCGGCGCCCGCCTGGCCGGACGCATGCTCGAAGACGAGAAAGCGTTGCGCACGGCCCACATAGCCTTCGGCAGCAACGAGGGCATGCCCGGCGGCCAGTCCCGCTCCAGCATGCACATCGACTACCTGATCCACCGGCCGACCATCACCGTGCTCGGTGAGAACGGGGAGCGCCCGCTGCTGGTCGATGGTGAGCTCGTCGCCGACTGATCTGATTATTTTCGGCTTTCTGGGCTCGTGGCCGTGATCCCGGCCGTTGGGATTCGTCTCATTTTCACATGTAAGACCTGATCGTTTTTGCAAACGACGTCTAACGTCACGCCCGATCAGACGTTTCGACAGGTCTTCCCAGGAGAGTGAGCGATGTCTCGGCCCAGCACTTCAGTCCTCGATCTTCGGCGAGTTTCGGCCTTCCCGCGGTCCGACCGACTCCGCCAACGGGCCTCGCTGCCCAGAACGGCAGCGGAGACCCCGCTGGATTTCAATGCTGACCATTCCTACGTGCGGCACCTGCAACGCCTGCTCGATCTCGTCATTGCCGTGCCGGCGCTGGTGCTCTTCGGGGCGCTGCTGCCCTTGCTGACAGCGATCATCAAGTACGACTCGCGCGGGCCGGTGTTCTATCACCAGGAGCGCATCGGGGTCAACCGACGCCGGGCCCGGCTGATGCACCTGGGATACGATCGGCGCAAGGCCGTGACGCCCGGGAGACCGTTCCGGGTGTGGAAATTGCGGACCATGGGGACCGACGCCGAGAAGAACGGCCCGATCTGGGCGACACGGAACGACATCCGGGTGACCCGCGTTGGCCGCTGGTTGCGCAAGTGTCGGTTCGACGAGGTGCCGCAGTTCTGGAACGTGCTCCGCGGTGAGATGAGCGTGGTGGGGCCGCGGCCCGAGCGATTGTGCTTCATCAACCAGTTCGA
>JAUUZX010000004.1 GCA_030592025.1 bacterium
CCCAGATCCGGCCTCGATTCAACCAGACACAATTTCGAAGGCACAACCGTCTCGTCACGCATTCCCGGGAGAACAACTCCATGCGCCGTCTTGCCACTGTCCTCGCTTCGTGTCTCCTGGCCGCCTCCATGGCCCACGCCGAACTCGCGCCCGTCCAGATCGACGGATTTTTCGACGACTGGGCATCGCTGACCGTGGACTTCACCGACGGCGCCGGGGATGACGGCAGCAGCGGCATCGATCTGGGCGGCCTGTGGCTCGCCAACGATCAGGACTGGTTCTACATGCGCTACGAGACCGGCGCCGACATCCAGCCCGACGACTACAACGACCTCACCATGTACCTGGACACGGACATGAACGCCGGCACCGGGGTGAGCATCAACGGCATCGGGGCGGACCTCGTGTGGAACCTGGGTGACCGCAGCGGCACCTTCTACCGGGGCGGCACCTCCTCCATCTACCACCAGGACATCGGCCTGCGCATCGGGCCCACCGTCAGCAGCACCCAGTTCGAGGTGGCCCTGAGTCGGGATGCCGTGCCCGCCAACGGTCAGGCCCTTTTCCCCGGCTCCCAGCTGCGGATGGTCCTGAGCGACGCCTCGGGCGGCGATCGTCTGCCCGACAGCGGCAGCGTGACCTACACCTTCGCCGCGGGCACCGAGCCCATCGCGACCCTGGACCTGGGCCGCGCCGATCCCGGCCACCTGCGCCTGGCCAGCTGGAACGTGCAGGGTGACGGCCTTTTCGACGGTGGGAGTACCGAAGACGCCCAGGGCCGCATGCTCGACGTGATGGACCCGGACGTGCTGGTGGTCAACGAGGTCTGGAACCACAACGCCAACGACGTCCGCAACGTGATCGAGCAGCACCTGCCCAGCGGCACCGGCGAGGACTGGTACGCCACGGGCAGCGACGGCGGCAACGTCCTCGTCTCACGCCTCCCGATCCTCGGCAGCTGGGAAGTGAACCCGGGCTACCGCATCACCGCCGCCCTGCTGGACCTGGGCGCGAGCCAGACGCTGGACCTGCTGGTCATCGCCTGCCACTGGCGCTGCTGCACCGCCGACGCCGACCGTCAGAACGAGGCCGACTCCATCATCGAGTTCCTGGCCGACGCCCGCAGCCCCGGCGGCAGGATCACCCTGCCCGAGGGCACGCCCTTCATCCTGGCCGGCGACCTGAACCTCGTGGGCTGGGCCCGCCAGCTCGAGACGATCCTCACCGGCGACATCCTGGACGAGGGCGCCTACGGCCCCGACTCGGCGCCGGACTGGGACGGCGGCCCGTTCACCCCTGTCGTTTCCCGCCAGGCCGACGCCCGCATGGCCTACACCTGGCGCAACGACTACAGTTCCTACTACCCGGGCGTGCTGGACTGGGTCCTCTACACCGACAGCGCACTCCAGCTGCAGAACCACTACGTGCTCGAGACTCGCACCATGCTGACGGCGACCCTGTCGGCCAACGGTCTCCAGTACTGGGATTCGACCAACGCCAGCGACCACGCCCCCCGGGTGGCCGATTTCATCCTGGCCTCGGATCTGTCCGCGGTGCCGGGTGTCGGGCCGGCAACGGCCCAGTGGGCGCGCCTGCTGCCCAACGCGCCGAACCCCTTCAACCCGACGACCGAGCTGCGCTTCGCCCTGGACCGGGACGCCGATGTGGCCCTGGCCGTGTTCGACGTGCGGGGCCGCCTCGTCCACCGCTTCGCGCCCCGGGCCTACCCGGCCGGCGTTTTCGGCACCACCTGGGACGGTCGTGACGGGAGCGGCCGGACCGTCGCCTCGGGCGTCTACCAGGTGCGCATGACGAGCCGGGCCGGTGGCGACGAGACCACCGCGACGCGCTCCGTCACCCTGGTCGAGTAGGGGCCACTCCCCATCTGCTTGGGTGTGCCAAGTGTCCCAAAACCAGTCCAACCGGGACAGGTTTTTGGGACACTATTGGGGAATCCTACGCCGAACCCGCCATGTCAAAATTATGACAACTCCTCATAAATCTATTTTCGACAAGCACTTGACATATGTACCGCCGATCAGGCATTATGCTTGCAGTTCTGAGAGCGTTGACGCCTCCCAAAATCCCGGTCTAGGAGCGAGGGACCGGGTAACATGCGGTGGGACCGGTCGGGCGAACCCGGCTCCGCCGCCCCCCGGACCGGGCAGATTCTTGAGCGAGGGATCTGCCCGGTTTTTTACGCCCGGCCCGCCCCCCTGCCTCCCTTGATTTCACCCCCGCCAACAGCGACATTGGGAGCAGGAATATCCCTCGATACCGGGTGATTCCACCCCTTATTCAGGCCGAAGGGCGATGCCCTGAGGCCAGGCAGACGAGGAGGTCGCGATGAACATTCCCGTCACCAGGAATCCCAATCCCAAGACCCCGCCCGCCGGCGATTTCGGCTTCGGCCAGGTCTTCACGCCCCACATGTTCGTCATGGACTACAACGACGGCACCTGGCGTGATCCCCGCATCGTTCCCTACGGCCCCTTCTCCCTGGACCCGGCCGCCAAGGTGCTGCACTACGGCCAGGAGATCTTCGAGGGCATGAAGGCCTACAAAAAGGGCGACGACGGCTCGGTGCACATGTTCCGGCCTGACCGGAACATCCGCCGCTTCAACATCAGCTGCGGCCGCATGTGCATGCCCGGGGTGGACGAGGACCTCTTCATGAAGGCCCTCGACCAGCTCATCGACGTGGACCGGGAGTGGGTGCCCGAGAGCCCCAACGCCCTCTACATCCGGCCGACCATGATCTCGACCCAGGCCGGCCTGGGCGTGAAGGCGAGCACCGACTACATCTTCTACGTCATCATCGGGCCGGTGGGCAGCTACTTCGCCGGCGGCATCAACCCGCTGAAGCTGCGCGTCGAAGAGAAGTTCGTGCGCTCGGCCCCGGGCGGCACCGGCTTCGCCAAGACCGGCGGCAACTACGCCGCGGCCCTCCTGCCCATCAAGGAGGCCCAGGCGGCCGGTTACGACAACATCATCTGGCTCGACGCGCGGGAGATGAAGTACGTCGAGGAAATGGGCGCCATGAACATCATGTTCGTCTACGAGGACAGGATCATCACCGCCCCGGCCGGCGACACCATCCTCGACGGCATCACCCGCGACTCGGTGGGCATCCTGCTCGGGGACTTCGGCCACAACTGGGTCGAGGAGCACCCGCTCATCGCCCAGGTCATCGCCGACGCCCACAGCGGCGAGCTCAAGGAAGTCCTGGCCTGCGGCACCGCGGCAGTGGTCACACCCGTGGGCACCATCCGCTTCCAGGGCGAGGACCACGCCATCGGCGACGGCGGCGAGGGCCCCATCACCCGGCAGATGCGCGAGACCCTCACCGGCATCCACGCCGGCACGAGCGAACACCACCCCGAGTGGCTCCACAAGGTGCCGGTGCGCGAGAACGGCTGACCGCTACGGCGGACGGCGATCAGGAACGGGCCCGCTCCCTTACGGGGGGCGGGCCTTCTTTTGCCTCCCCCCTGGAACCAAACCGGCAAGGGAGCACTAGATGCAAGATGAAAACGATCATACATTGGTCGTGTCATCCCCGACCCACCGACCCGTTCCCGAGGTGTGATGTGAAGATCCTCGCAGTCCTGACCCTGGCAACGATGCTGCTCACCGGCTTGCCGACGCAGGCCGCCAAGCCCCCCGCGCCGATCCCGGCGGAGGATTTCGATATCGCCGACCACGCCGGCCGCGTGATCCTCGTGGACTTTTGGGCTTCGTGGTGCCCGCCCTGCGTCGAGTCCATGCCCTGGCTGTCGCGCATGGCGTCGACCCACGGCGACGAAGGCCTGACCATCGTGGCCATCAACGTCGACCGGGATCTGAAGGACGCCGCCAAGATGCTGGCGGCCCTGGACCCGGGCATCGTCGTCGTCCACGACGAGACGGGGAGCCTGGCCAAGGCCTACGAGCTGGAGGCCCTGCCCAGCGCCTTCGTCTACGACCGGACGGGCACGTTGCGGGCGTCCCACGTGGGTTTCCTGCTCGCCGACGCGGGGGCCAAGGAGGCCGAACTCGTGGCTCTGCTCAAGGAGGAGCTCCCCGATGCACCGTAGTCCGCGGATCCTGCTCGCCCTGCTGCTGTCGGTCCTGACCGCCATAGCAGTGGGCGGTTGCGCCGGTCTGGGCGCCGAGCCCTGGGAGCGCGACCTGCTGGCCGAGCCGGGCATGCAGATCGACCCCGACGTCATCGCCACCGCCCTGGACGAGCACATCTACTTCAGCAAGGAGGCCTCCACGGGGGGCCTGGGCACGGAGTACGCCGTGGACCGGGTGGCGAGGGTGCTGGACGAACGCACGGACGTGGGCATGCTCGTGAATTTCGGTGGCGGCCTGCGGGTGGTGGGGAGCCGCGCCGCGGTGTCCGCTACCCCCACATCCTCAATCCCCGGACGGGTTGGCCGGTCATGACGGCCCCGCGCTCGGTAACGGTACTCGGTGATTCCTGTCTCGAGGCGGGCCTGCTGGCCACCCTGGCGATGCTCCACGGGCGGGATGCGGAGGCGTTCCTGGCCGAGCAGGATGTGCGGCATTGGGTCCTGCGCTAGGCCATGTCGGTTCGTGATCGTTGCCGGCATCCCCTGCCCGCGGTGATGGACGCGGTGCCGCCCTTGCATCTGGTGGGGTGGTCGGTCATGATGCCGACTCACCCCCGTTCGAAAGGCTGCCCCGCCATGCAGAACCTGCGCCTGGATCGCCCCCTCGTCATCTTCGACCTGGAGACCACCGGCGTCGACGTGGAGAAGGACCGCATCGTCCAGATCGCCCTCATCCGGGTCGAGCCGGACGGCACCCGCACCGACTGGGAGTCCCTCGTGAACCCCGAGCGCCCCATCCCGGCCGAGGCCTCGGCCATTCACGGCATCAACGATGTGGACGTGGCCGACGCGCCCACCTTCAGCCAACTCCGCGCCGAGGTGGAGGGCATCCTCGATGGCGCCGACCTGGCCGGCTTCAACTCCATCCGCTTCGACCAGCCGTTGCTCGAGCAGGAACTCGACCTCGCCAGGAGCAACTTCGACCTCAAGGGTATCCGCCACCTGGACGCCATGCGCATCTTCCACACCATGGAACGACGCGATCTCTCGGCTGCCGTCCGCTTCTACTGCAACAAGGAAATGGTCGGCGCCCACGGCGCCCTGGCCGACGCCGCGGCCACCCTCGACGTGCTCGACGCCCAGGTCGGCCGCTACGACGAGGTGCCCAGCGACACCGACGCCCTCCACCGCTTCTGCAACCCCGACGAGGGCAAGTGGATCGACCGCACCCGCAAGCTCATGTTCGACGACAAGGGCGAGGCCGTCTTCAGCTTCGGCAAACTCCAGGGCCAGGCCCTGCGCACCGTGGTGCAGAACGACCGCGGCTACCTCGAGTGGATGCTGAAAAAAGATTTCAGCGAGGAGCTGAAGGACATCCTGAGGAACGCCCTGGACGGCGTTTTCCCCCAAAAACGGGCCTGAATCGGCCCGCCGGGACTTTCCGGAACACCAGTTGCAAGATGACCGCTGTCACGGTGGGCCCGCTAGGGGGCGCCACCGGTTCCGCCATGCTCCGCGATCCGCGGATCAGTGAAGGGAGCGGTCGTGCAACCGCCTGAAAACCGGCCAATTACGAGATTTGAGATCATCCTTGGCGTGGCCGTCGTCGCCGTGGTGGCCCTGGCCGCCCTCCCGTTGCTGCAGCACGGCGGGGGCCTCAGAAACCACCAAAAGGCCATGCGTGGGGCTGAAAATATTGCCCTCGCGGTCGGGGATTACCGGAATGAGACCGGTCGCTGGCCGGAATCCGACCAGGGGATCCTCGATCTGGGCTGCCTGACCACATCCGGACGGTCCGGCCAGCGCGTCGGCACGGCCATCCAGCTCATGGGGACCGCCGGCGCCGAGGTTGCGCGCCACTCCCTGGTCCAAGTCCGGCCCTGGCTGGACGAGGTGCCGCTGGATCCCTGGTTCCGTCCCTACCACGCCTACGTGGTGTCTGCGGAGGGGATCCTGCCCTCGGGTCGCTACGGCACGGCCAGGCCCGATCCTGACACGGTCGTTCTCGTCGTCCTGTCCGCCGGTGCCGACGGGACGATCCAAACCGACCTGACCCAGATCTGGGACGACCAGCTCGTCGCGCACATCGACGCCGGCATCTCCGGCCAACTGGCGCTGGGCCCCGAGAGCCTCGGCGGCGACGATCTCGGCATCGCCCTGACCCGCTTCCCCGACGGAGGCACCCGATGACCACCGCCATGCCCGTCGCTCCCGAGCAGTGGCGCACCTTGCGCTTTGAGGTCCTCGAGACCATCGGCCAGCTGCCCAGCCTGAACAGGGTAGTGGCCGAGTTCCTGAACCTGGCCCGACGCGAGATCTACAGCGCGCGGGATTTCGAGCAGGTCCTGAGCAAGGACCAGGCGCTGGTGGCCCGCCTGCTGAAGGTGGCCAACAGCGGCCTCTACGGCCGGTCGCGTTCCATCTCGACCATCCCCGAGGCAGTGGTGCTCATCGGCCTCGAGCACCTGACGAAGATCGTCTACGCCGTGAGCGCCGAGGGCCTGATCCGCAAGGACCTCACCCACTACGATTTCTTCCCGGGCCACGGGTTCTGGACCCACGGCCTGGGCGTGGCCCACGCGGCCAGCGTCATCGCCGAAGCGTCCGATCCCTGCCCCTTGCGCACCGACGAGGCCTACGTGGCCGGGTTGCTCCAGGATGTGGGCATGCTCGTCATCGACGACTTCCTGCCCCAGGAGCCCGGCGAACCCGTCAGTCGCGAACAGGAAACCGAGGCCGTGGGCCTGGACCACGCCGAGCTCGCCGAGTACATCCTGCGCCAGTGGAACCTGCCCGAGTCCATCACCGCGGCGGTGCGCCATCATCACACCCACGACGAAGCCGAGGAGTGGCGTCTCGGCGCCGTGGCCCTCTGCCTGGCCGAGTGCATCGTCGACTCCTGGGGCGTGGGACGGCGCGAGACCATCGACGTGTCCGAGGACGTGGATGCCGAGAAATTCGCCGAGGCCTTCTCTGCCCTGCAGATCAACCCCGAGCGTTGGGAGCAGATGATGTGGGACATCCGTCAGCGTCTCGTCCACCTGGACAACGTGTTCGACGGGTCCTGACCGTGGCCACCGAATTCACTTTCCTCATGTGCTCCGAGCGCTCGGGCTCGAACCTCATCACCCGCATGTTCGACGCCCATCCCCGCTGTTGCGGCCCGACGCCCACCCACCTCGTGCGCCTCCTGGCCGAGAACCGGGGGCGCTACGGCGACCTGGCCGATGACGCCGAGTGGCGGCGCCTGCTGACCGACACCGCGGACATCCTGGCCACGAAAACCGGTGTCTGGGCCACGGCTTGGACACCCGCGGAATTGGCGGCGCTGCCCTGCGAGCGCAATCTGGGCGCTCTGCTGCGTCACGTCTTCCGGGCCGAAGCGCGGGCCAACGGCAAGCGGCGGCTCTTCATCAAGGAGAACCACCTCTACCGCTACCTGCCCTTCCTGCAGAACGCCTTCGCGGACCTGAAGATCGTCGCCATGGTGCGCGACCCGCGGGACATGGCCCTTTCCTGGAAGAACTCGCCCATCCTGAGGGGGGACGTGGTGCGCGCAGCCCGCATCTGGCGCGACGACCAGGACCAACTCGTGCGCGTGCTGGGCTACCTCGGCCAGGGCGACGGTATCCACGTGTTGTCCTACGAGGACCTGGTCAGCGAACCGGAGACGCAGCTCGCCCGGGCCTGCCAGTTCATGGAACTCGGTTTCGACCCGGCCATGGTCCAGCATCACCGGCAGATCGACACCTCCGAAGCATCTGTCCTGACCGACGACTGGAAGAACATCGCGCGGCCGGTCATGCGGAACAACTTCGCCAAGTGGCGGAGCGGACTGTCCGCCACCGAGGTGGCCTACGTGGAGAAGACCTGCGCCGAATCCATGGCCGTCTTCGGTTACGACCTGGAGTCCGACGACCCCCGCACCCTGGAAGAACTCGAACACGTGTTGTTGCCGGGGGAGCGTCATGAGAAACCCGGTTGGGCCGATGTGCCCGCCGCCGAGAAGGCTGTCCGCGCCGAGCGGGTGGCCGTGGTCCGGCGCATCATGGCGACGCCATGGGTGCCGAGACTTGCGGGGGAGGCGGTTCATGCGTGACCCGTTGCGGCTCCGGGACCACCGGCGCAAACCTGTCCTCGAGAACGTCCTGGCCGAACTGGCCGCCGACCTCGCCACGGGCACCGGCACCCCGCCCGCGGCGTGCTCGGCGCCACGCCACCCGACCGTCTTCGTCGTGGGCAGCCCCCGTGCGGGCACGACCCTCTGTTACCAGTGGCTCGCCGCGAGCGGGGCCTTCACCTACCCCACGAACTTCGTGTCCCGCTTCCCCACCGCGCCGTGGGTGGGCGAGCGGATCCAGCGTCTGCTCACCGATCCGGACTGCGATCACGGCGGCGAACTCTCCGGCGGGCTGGAGGTGGACCCGGCGCCCTACACGTCGCGTCTGGGCAAGACCCGCGGTCTCCTGGCTCCCCACGAGTACTGGTACTGGTGGCGGCGCTTCCTGCCCGAGAACCGGACGCAGCTCTTCACCAACGACCAGCTCGCCGCCGTGGATACGGAGCGCCTCACCATCGAACTGGCGGCCTGGGAGCACGTGCGCGACCTGCCGCTGCTCATGAAGGGTCTCATCTTCGAGTGGAACCTGCCCTGGCTGGCGCGCGTGCTGCCCCAGGCCTTCTTCGTGTTCGTGCGCCGGGATCCGTTCTTCGTCATGCAGTCGTTGCTGGGCGCGCGGCAGGACTTCTACGGAGACGAGAAGGTCTGGTACAGCTTCCGTCCACCCGAGTATGGCCATTTGTGGGACCGGTCACCGGAGGAGCAGGTGGCGGGGCAGGTGCACGCCACCGAGACGGCGGTCACCGCGGGCCTGGCCGCCATCGATCCCGCTCGCTCCCTGGAGATCACCTACGAGGATCTGTGCGCCGATCCGGCCGGCACGCACGTGCGGCTGGTGGCGGGGTTGCGGGGGCTGGATTACGAACTGCCCGCCGTTTACGACGGCCCCGACCGGTTCCCCGCGAGCGCGCGCATCAGGGTGTCCGCCGAGCGCGCCGAGGCCCTGCGCCAAGCCTGGGCCCAGGTCTCGCAGGGGACGCCCGTCCCCGCGAACTCTACCAACTGACGAAGGAATACCCCACGTGGGCGCTGATGGTCGCGCCGCCCCGGTCCTCGTCCCCCATGAATGACGGCTTGATGACGAGGGAGAAGCCCACCTCGATCACGCTCGCCTCGTCGAGGGGAATGATCGATGCCAGGCCGATGTGGAGGGCGAACTCGGTGACGGTGCTGTCGACGGTCTCGGCGCGGAGATCCCAGGCGTGGTTGCGCAGATGCCGGTTCACGACGCCGGCCCCGATCTCGATCACGGCGAAGGGACCACCGTGGTCGATGCTGGTGATGCTCGAACCCATCAGGAGCATGAATTCATCGACGGAACCGCTGGGCCCGCTGAGCTCGAGTTCCCCGGTGTTGGGGTCAGTTTCCCTGAGGAAGGAGTCGATGTTGCCGAACTGGTGCCGGTACAGGACGCGGGTGTAGAGATGCTCGCCCAGCCCCACCCGGATGCCGGCCTGGCCCAACATGCCGTACTCCATCTCCGCGAACCAGTCGCCCATGATCATGGAGTACCCGAAACCGAAATCGACGGTGTGGGAGAAGATGCGGGGGTCGCGATCCGAGCCCAGGGGGCGCGTGTCCCTGATGCTCGCGCCACCGGGGCGGGCGGCGGCGATGTCGACGGTGGCGTCGCGGCCGTCCGCGAAGCGCAGGGCGCGCACCTCCGATGGGTGGAAATCACGGAAGGCGCTGCCGGGGCGGATCACCCGCAGACGGGCGCCCCCGGTGAGCCATTGCACGGTGACGTCAGCGATCTCCTGGCCCGTACTGCCGACGATGGTGAGGCCTGACCATACGGGACCTGTCGGCACGGCGAGCGGGCGGGCGACGGACAGGGTGGTCGTACCCAGCAGGATGCCGCCGACCAGGATCGCCACGAGGGTCGGGGTCGAGAGGAATCGGCGCGCGCGCATGGAGGTCCTTCCGGAATTGGTCGCCCGATCAATATCCGTTACGAATTCATATGCGGCAAGTTGCGCCGGTCTCGAGGGGGGCGGACGTTTCCACGCCCTTGGCGTACCGCGGCGCGAGCAGGCCCGTGGCCCGGGCGTCCTGCACGAGTTCGACCCAGGCCAGGCGCGCCTCCTGCAGGAACACGTCGCTCTTCTGGACCTGGTCGGCGTGTTGGCGGAAGGAGCTCAGGGGTGCGGCGAACCAGGCCGCGTCACCCCGGGCCAGCAGGGTGGTCCACATGGACATGTCCCCGTTGCGCCGGGCCGAGCGGTCGTGGTAGCTCATGGGGTGGGGGCGGTTGTCGGCCAGGTCGGCGCGACGGAACATGACCGTCGAGGGTTCGCCGACGAGATTCGTCACGCGGCTCAGCACGTGGGTGGCCAGGGCGCGCCCGTCGATGATGCCGTCGTGGGCGAGGACCGGGATGTTGAAGGCCTCGTCGGGCAGGACGTTGCCGTCGCCGTCGATGAGGCGGCGGTAGCTCGTCACCAGGGTCACGCCGGGGTGGTCACCCAGGACCATGGCCATGCGCTCGACGCACCCGGGCGCCAGCAGGTCGTCGTCGTTCAGGTACTTGATGTAGGCGCCGCGGGCCTCGTCGAAAAGGCGCAGGTAGTTGCCGCGGCCGCCCAGGGGCGGCTCATGCCGCAGGTAGCGCAGTTCCCAGCCGTCGCGCACCCGGTCGCGCCGTTGGGCGACGAGGGCAGCGATCTCGTCGGCCCCGCTGTCGTCACCCACGATGATCTCGCCACGGGGCCAGGTCTGGGCCAGGGCGCTGTCGAGGGCGGCACCGAAGTGGGCCGGCTTGTAGGCGGGGATGAGGATGCTCACCGACGGTGTTTCGGTGGTGGCCCGCAGGGGTGTGGTGAGCATGGCGCGGCCGGCCACGAAGCGCACGAAGGCGTCGAAGCCGCAGTTCCAGGCGGCCTGCTCGAGATAGGCGCGGGGGTACTGGTCCGGTCGGGAGCCGACGGACACGCACAGGCGACCACCGGGTTTCAGCAGCCGATGGGCGTGGCGCAGGATCTGGCGACGCTGGGGTTCGGGCACGTGGGCCAGACGCGGTCCCTCGAGGAGGACGGTACCGACGGTCATGGGGGCGGCGCACAGTTCATCGGCGGCCGTCTGGGCGGTGGCGCCCCGGGCGTCGGTCCAGGTTGCCGTGGGGAAGCGGTCCGAGCCGTTGACGACCAGGTGCAGGTCCCAGGTGGATTCGTGCCCGGAGCAGCTCATGGGAGATCCTCCTCGGCGGCGATGACCGCGGTCACGGTGGGGGCCTCGGCGATGATGGCGGCCATGAGGCGCCCCATGCGGGCGATGTCCTCTTCGCTCACGGCCATGCCCGTGGGCAGGACCATGACGCGGCGGCACACGGCCTCGGTCACCGGCAGGTTCCAGCCACCCACAGGCGGATGGGATCGGTAGGGCTCCATGCGGTGGCAGCCGGGGTGGAAGTAGCGCCTGGCCAGGACGTTCTCCCGGCGCAGGGCGGTCACCAGGTGGTCGCGGCTGAGGCCGGTTTCTTCGGCGTCCACCTCGGCGACGATGTACTGGTCGTTGCGCAGGTCGCCGTCGCCCCAGGCCTTGAGGGTGATGCCGGGCACGTCCGCCAGGGTGCGCGCCCAGGCGTCCCGGTTGCGGTGGTTCACCGCGAGCCATTCGTCGAGATGATCCAGCGACGTGAGGCCCACCGCCGCGGCCAGTTCGTTCATCTTGCCGTTGATGCCCAGGGCCTCGACCGTGTCCAGGCCGGTGAAGCCGAAGTTCTGCATGAGGCGCACGCGGCGGGCGATCTCATCGTCGTTGGTCACCACGGCGCCGCCCTCGGCCGTGTTCACGAACTTGGTGGCGTGGAAGCTGAAGACCTCGAGGTCGCCGCCGCCGCCGACCATGTCGCCGTCCCGCCCGCAGGCGAAGGCATGGGCGGCGTCGAACATGAGCCGCAGCTGGTGGCGTCGGGCGATCTCCTCGAGACGCTCCACGGGCGCCGGCCTGCCCCACAGGTGGACCGCGAGGATGCCGGTGGTGCGCGGGGTGATGAGGAACTCGACGAGTTCCGGGTCGATGGCGTGGGTCTCGGGATCGACGTCGCAGAACACGGGGGTGATGCCCTGCCATTTCAGGGCGTGGGGCGTGGCCACGAAGGTGAAGGCGGGGACGATGACCTCGCCCGTGAGGTCGAGGGCCCGCGCGCCGATCTCCAGGGCCACCGTGCCGTTGCACATGGCGATGCAGTGGCGCACGCCGACCATGCGGGCGACGCGTTCTTCGAACTCGCGCACGTAGGGCCCGCGGTTCGACAGCCGGCCGCCGTCGAGCATGGCCTCGATGCGGCCCAGCAGGGCGTCGCGTTCCGGCAGGTTGGGCTGACCCACGTGCCGCGGCCTGTCGAAAGCGGGCTCACCACCCAGGACGGCCAGGGCGCGGGTCGTTGTCGTCGCCACGCGCGGTTCGTCAATCATGACCGGCATGGACCACCTCCGGAGTGGGCGCCACGGCTGATGCCGGGTCGCGGTAGAGAGGGAAGTAGATGCCTTCACGGTCGTCGCACAGTTGGGCGTAGCGTCGGGGGTCGAGGACCGCGCCGCACAGCCATGAGGCCTGGGTGTGGGTCGACCAGCCCGCCTTGAAACGGTTGAGGCCGTCGTTCGCATCCTGTTGCAGGCCCGCGCCGGAACCGAGGTTCACCTCGCGCACGCCCAGGTCGCGGAAATGATCGAGAGCCGCGGCCATGAGGGCGTAGGAGGCCCCTCCCCAGCGGTAGCCCGTGGCGCTGTAGCCCGAGAGGTGGTGCCAGGCGCGGCGACTGTCGGTGAACCAGATCTGCATGGCGCAGGGGGCGTCCTCGCCCTCCGCCGTCGCCGTCAGGGCCACGGTGCCCGGCAGGTCGAGTTGGCGCGCGAAGGCCGACCGCGAGAAGCGAGCCGGGCCGGTGACGGCGTGTCGTGCGGCCAGGTGGTCGTACAGTCCGCACCAGATGTCCAGGAGCGAGCCCGGGTCGTCGACCACGGCGAGTTCGGCGTGGCGCGAGAAACGGCGGGCGTTGCGCAGGTGGTGCCCCGTGGCGGCCGTCTCCAGGGGGACGCCCAGGTCGACGAGGGAGTGGTCCTTCCAGGGGCGGGCCATGGCCGGGAACCAGCGTTCGAGGTCCAGGCCGGAGGGGCCCGTGAGGGGGTCCGTCGTCAGGACGATGCTGACGAGGCCGTCGGCCCGCAGATCCGCCAGGTCGTCGCCCAGCCGGGTGCGGTCACCGCAGACGAAAAGAGGGTAGCAACCCGTCGCGTCGCGCCACTCGGGATGGCCCGGAATGGGCCGCTCCAGCACCCAGCCCTGGCAACGGGGCAACCAGCGGGGTGACCCGATTTCGGCCAGGGAGGCCGCGTAGTTTTCGTGGGCGTAGGGGCAGATCATGGCTGCGTGGTCGGCCTCATGGGTGCGCGGTCTTCAAGTCGTTGGCACCATGTCGGATATGAGAGGTCGCGCCCCGGCCCTGCTCGGGGCTGGACGACCGTCGACGGTGGACGTGGGGGAGATTTGCAAGAACGGGGCCGGAGTCGGGAAATCCTTAGGTTGTGCCTCCGAGATTGTGTCTTTCCTGCTCCCCTTTCCGGTGTGACCGGTGAGAGGAGTTCTCTAGAACGCCATCTTCAACTCATGCCGCCTCTGCTTCGCCAATGCCCTGGTCCCCACACTTCGTTCGTAGTACGCACCCCAACGAGGCGGCAACTCGCAGCGTGTTCTGAAGATCCGCCCACTCAGTATTTCCTGGATCGCTAACGGCCTGTCTGTCATCCACCTGGCCATTGCAGGCGTCGGGCTGCCCCTCACCTTCTCCCGCCGCCCCTTTATGTAGTTGCGCCAGACCAACAGGATCGCCAACCGCTCCGCACTCGCCTGCCGACGTTTTGACCAAGCGATCGTCTCACGCTTGTGGTTCGCGTTGCTGTGACGGATCAGCAGATCCAGC
>JAUUZX010000161.1 GCA_030592025.1 bacterium
GGCGGATCCGGAGGGTGTCGTGCTCTTGCCTGGTGTGGCCCGGGCCATGGTCCGCGCGCGTGCCGCGGGGTTCGCCCTGGTCGGGGTTTCGAACCAGTCGGGTCTGGGCCGGGGTTTTTTCGGGGAGCCGGAATTCGCAGCGGTCATGGCCCGCCTGGACGAACTCCTGGACGATGCCGGTGCCGGCTTCGACGGGTTCTACTACTGCCCCCACGCGCCCGGGGAAGGGTGCACCTGCCGCAAACCCCTCACGGGGCTAATCGAGGAAGCCGGCACCATGCAGCCCTGGGATCCCGAAAGCAGTTGGGTCGTGGGTGACAAGGCGAGCGACATGGGCCTGGCCGTGGCTGCCGGTTGTCGCGGCGTCCTCGTGCGCACGGGCTACGGTGCGGGCGAGGAGGAGTCCGTCACGGCGCGCTGGGGTGGGGATGGCCGTGTCCAGGTGGCGGATGACCTGGAGGCTGCCGTCAAGCTCATCCTGGAGGAGGGCCCGTGACCTGGACCCTGGATGGAAGGCCCTTGCGACGGGTCCTCGTGACCCGCCTGCGGTACCTGGGGGATGTGGTGATGTCCACGGTCGTGGCCGATGTCCTCAAGGCGGGCGATCCGGAACTCGATGTGGGCTTCTTGTGCGAAACGGCCCACGGGACGGTGCTCGAGGATCACCCGAGCCTGGATCGGCTGCACCGGTTGTCGGCGACCCGGCGAGGTGGCGACGCCCGAGTCCGGTCAGGAACGCTGGCGGACGCCGGCGGCGGGACCTTGTCGACGATTCTGGGTGTCCGGCGGCAACGCTACGATCTGGCCGTCGACCTGTTCTTCAATCCCCGCAGCGCATGGCTGCTGCGGTTGGCGGGGATCCCCTGCCGTATCGGCGGCGCCAAGGGTGGGAGGCGGCGCCTGTACTCCCATACGGTGCTGCGCGAGTCGGTGGCGGATCCGGCGGCGGTCCTGGCGTCGCGGGTTCCCGGTGGCCTTGGCGATCATCTCTGCCGCCTGGCGCCTCTGCGCCACGAAGAGACCGGCTTGCCATTCCTGGCGTGGATGGCCAGGGGTGAGGGACCGGGTGCGTGGCGGCCGATGCTCCCCCGACTTGCCGCCGGGCCCGACGAACGGAGCCTCCTGGCCGCAGCAGGACTCGACGGAGAGGCGCCCTACATCGTGGCCGCCCCGGCGGCGACCTGGCCCAGCAAGGAGTGGCCCCGTGGCCATTGGAACGTGGCCCTCGCGGAAATGCGGAACAAGACAGGGCGGCAGGTCGCGATCATCGCGCCGCCGGGTTCTGGCGGACGCTGGTCCGGGTTGAAAACAGACCCGGCGGGTGGTGTGGCGATCCTGGAACCGCGACCCCTTGGACCGATTCTGCACCTGCTGGGTGGTGCGGATGGCCTGGTCACCGTGGATGGCGGCGTCATGCACGCGGCGGTGGCCATGGGCGTCCCGACGGTGGCGCTGTTCGGGCCGACGGATCCGGACCTCTGGTTCCCCTACGAACAGGACGATACGTGCCGGGTTCTGGCAACGCGCCCCCCGTGCCACCCGTGCGATCTCCACACCTGCGACGCCTTCGTCTGCCTGCCGGACCTGGCACCGGCGCGGGTCGTCGACGCCGTGGTGGCCGTGTGCGGGGAGGCCTCATGAGGGAATGGGGAGATGTTCGCCGCATCCTGCTCATCAGGCGCCGAGCCCTGGGCGACGCCTTGGTGACCATGCCGGCGGTGCTGGCCGTGGGCCGTGCCTGGCCGGACGCACGTCTCGACCTCGTGGTCGATCGCCCCTTCGCCCCGTTGTTCGAGGGGCTCGACCCTCGCCTCCATATCCTCTCCTGGCCGCCGGCCAACGGGGGTTGGCTGCGACAATTGCGGCAGGCGCGCTACGACCTGGTCATCGACGGGCTCGGCAACCCGCGCACGGCCCTGTGGACGGCCCTGAGCGGCGCGGCGCGACGGGTGGGGTACGACCTTCCCCGAAGGTCCTGGGCCTACAACATCCGTGTCCCCAGAAACCGCGTAGGAGAGCGTGACGTGCGGGCCTTCGCGGGCGAGGCATTCCTCGACCCCCTGCGCGTGCTGGGTCTCGACCCCGAGCCCTGGTGTCCGGGATTCGCCGCGAAGGGGTTGGCGGCGGTCGACGGGAGTCTGGGCGAGAACTACCTTGCCTGGAAGGCCGCCTGGGAACCGGCAACCAAGGTCACGGTGGCGCTCATCATGAGCGCGACCTGGCCCGCCAAGGCCTGGCCGGCGCGCCACGTGGCGTCCCTGGTGGCTGCCCTGGTGGCCGCGGGAGCCGATCCGCTCCTGGTGCCGGGTCCGGGAGACGACGAACTCGTCGCGTCGGTGGCGGCCGAGGTTGCCCGCGAGCGTATCGCTCCGGCCACGAGCCTGTTGGAGCTGGCGGATCTGCTGGGTTGTTGCCGCACGTACGTGGGTACCGATGGCGGCGCCCGTCATCTGGCGGCGGCCCTGGGCAAGCCGACGGTCACCCTCTTTGGGCCGACGGACCCCGGCGGATGGAACCCGGCGCGCCCCGAGCATGTTTCATTGCGCACGGGCGTGGATTGTTCCCCCTGCGACCTGCGGGAGTGCCCGGTGGCGGGCCACCCCTGCCTCGATGACCTGAAGCCGGCCATGGTGGCTGCCGCGGTAACGCGGCTCCTGGCGGTCACCGCCGGGTGAGAGTGAGGACGACGGCATGACGAGACGACGACATCGGTACGCTTCACCGGGAGGCTGGCCGGTCCTGCTGGGGATCCTGTTCCTGGCCGGCGCCGCCTACGCCGACGATCCCACGGACAACGCACCGGTTCTGCCGGACACGACGGTGGCTCCGGCGGTCTTCGGCCCGGGGGAGCGGATGGAGTTCTCCATCGACTACGGCCTGATCAACGCGGGCGACGCATCCCTCGAGGTGGTGGGCCTCAAGACCTACCAGGGACGCCGGGTCTACCACATCGAGAGCAAGGCCAACAGCAACCGGTTCTTCTCGGCGTTCTACAAGGTGCGCGACAAGATCGTCAGTTACATGGACGTCGAACGTATGCAGAGCCTCTACTTCCACAAACGCCTGCGGGAGGGTGACTACCGCAAGACCGTCGAGATCAGTTTCGACCACGAGAACGGCAAGGCGCGCTACGCGGACGGGCGTTCCTTCGATACCATGCCGGGCACCCAGGATGTGCTGTCCGCCTTCTATTACGTGCGCAATCTGGACCTGGCGCCGGGAAAGGTCTACAGTGTGCCGGCGCACAGCTCACGGCGCACCTACGACCTGAGGGTCATCGTGCACCGGCGGGAGCGTGTGGAGATCGACGCGGGCACGTGGGACTGCTTTGTCGTCGAGCCGGTGATCGAGGGGGAGGGGCTCTTCAAGCACGAGGGGAAGATCACCCTGTTCATTACCGACGATGCCCGGCGGATACCCGTGCTCATCAGGACGAAGGTGCCGGTCGGGTCCATCGACGTGCAGTTGACGAAGTACCGGCCCGGGCGTTCGCTGCGCCCGCTGCCAACCCGGGAGCCATCCGGAGAACATGACTGACCCCACCCGCCTCTCGCCCCTGGTGCCGCCCCGTGGATGGTTGCGCGCGGCTCCGTCGGGCCTCGAACCGGCGAGCCCGGCTTTCCTGCTGGCCGTCACCGCCCTGGCGATGGCGCTGCGCCTCGTGGCCCTCACCCAACAGTCGCTGTGGGTCGACGAGATCCTCACCTGGCATCTCGTGCGTCCGGGCGTGGGGTTGGTGTTCCTGGAGCAGATCCGCGACAACATCCAGGGACCGCTATTCCTGGCGGTGGTGTGGCCCCTGCTGCGGCTGGGGGATACGGAACTGCTCATGCGCCTCCCGGCGGCCCTGGCGGGGATCGCGACGATCCCGCTATTCGGCTTGGTCGTCAGCCGCCTGGTCGAGCAACGGGCAGCCCGTTTCGCGACGCTCCTGTTGGCCATCAGCCCCCTCCATATCTGGTACAGCCAGGAGAGCCGGGGCTACGCGTTCGTGTTGCTGGCCACGGTGGCCATGGTCTGGACATTCCTTCGCCTGGCGCGGGAAAACGCCACCGTGGGGGATGCCCTGCTCTTCGCGCTGGCGAGCGCGTGTGCCGTGTGGAGCAACATGTCGGGACTCTTCATGTGGGTGGCCCTGGCGTTGACGGTGCCTTTCCTGCGGCCCGGGCGCCGGCAGTGGCTCCTGTGGCTGGTGGCGTTCGGTGGTGGCCTGCTGGCGGCGGCGCCGTGGTTGGCCCAGGCCACGGGGATCTGGGCGGTCGATCGTCTCCTGCCGGGGGCGGCCACGGGGGTGGCCCTGCGCGGGTCGACGACCTTCTCGCCGTGGGCCTGGTTCTACAGCGGGTTCGGCCTCCAGTTCGGCACGAGCCTGGGCCCGTCCCTGCGGGAGCTGCACGGGCCGGATCGCCTCGAAGTCGTTCGAGCCTGGTGGCCCCTTTACGTTGGGGCGGGGATCCCCCTGGCCGCCGCTCTGGGTGCGGCGCTGATCCGCGGCGGACGGCGGGCCTGGTTGATGATGTTGTGGGTGATCGTGCCCTGGGCGCTGCTCACGGTGTTGGCGGCGAGGAATTTCAAGCCTTGGAACACGCGGTACGTTCTCGTTGTCCTGCCCTGGTTGTTGGCTCTGGTGTCGGTGGGGGTGATGCGCCTGCCGCGGCGTTGGGGTGCGGGTTCGGCGGTCCTGCTCTGCGCGTTGGTCCTCGCTTCCCTGGGTGGGTACTACGGCAGCGATCGCTATGCGAAGGCGGACGTCCGTGGCGCCGAGGCCTGGGTCGCCGCGCGCAACCCGGGACGCGAGCCGATCCTCGTGCCGACGGTCACCGGCGTGTACAAATACTACGACGGCGGACGCACCGAGATCCTGGACACCTGGCACCTGCCCCGCCTCGGCACGGCGGCGGCGGCGGATTCCCTCGTGGCGGGCCGGCTCGGGGAGCGCCCGGGCGCCTGGGTCGTTCTGGCCCGGGAATGGGCATTCGATCCCCGGGGCCTGCTGGTGCCGGCGCTGGAGAGGGCGGGCGACGTCGAGGTCGGCGCGCAACTGGCGGGGGTCCGGATCCTGCACTGGACCCGGCATGCCGCAGGGGAGCAGGTCCGTCATGACCGCTGAGAACTACTACGGCACCGGCATATTTGGTACGCGCATCCCGCCGAGTCTGCCCGGGGGGACAACACTGTGATGGATTGGATCAAAGATTTCAGTTTATTGAAGCATTCGAACTGGCTTCTGACTGCCACGATAGTCGGCTTGACCATTCTTGGAGTCTTTTTCATTTACAGTGCCTGCTATGTCAGCGAAGA
>JAUUZX010000376.1 GCA_030592025.1 bacterium
CATACCCGAGGCCAACGCCCGGCCCGAGAACACCGTGAAGCAGATTCCCCTCGTGCCCGGCATCGTCTTCCACTTCCCGAATTCTTCCCGGGTCGAACCTTGTCTCGATACGGGGCTGTGGCTTTGACCCGCACTCACGGGGTGGTTGGGCGGTGGGGCCCGGAAGGAGGAGATCACCCACCCACCCCGGGGGCGTGATGTGATTGACGGATCCCCCCCACTAGGCTACCTTCCGGGAGTTCAATCGCCGAGTCTGCGAAATCCCGTGGACACATTCAGGCATGGTTGACCGTCGCCCACAAAGCGGCGCGTTCGTTCATGCCGACGGCAGGGTTTTCTGATTACCGGACTTCAGCGAAAGGCGAAGATTTTGGCGCGATCCCATTTCTCCTACGAGAAACGCCGTAAGGAACTCGAGAAGAAGAAGAAGAAGGAAGCCAAGCGGGCGGCCAAGGCCGATCGCAAGGCTGCCAGGGAAGCCGGCGAGGAGATCCCCGAGCCCGTGATCATCATCGACGAATTCGGCAACGCGATCGAAGTCGAACCCGAGGTCGATCCGGACGCGGAAGTCGCGGAGACGGACGACACCACTGAAGAGTCTGGTCCCGCCTGAGTTCCTCCCCGATTCCTCATCGATTCCTCATCGAGGCGCGCCTCCGGGAATGCAACTGTCCGGACTGCGCCGCGCCTCAGGGTGAGGATATCACCACCCTCAGAACGGGCCGTAGCGCACGCTGATGACGGCCAGGCAGAGACCATAGGCGGCCGGGAACATCCACCGGCACCGACTGTCGATGAGCAGCTTGGAGCCCGGCCGCCTTCGGTCGAACCTGTCGACGATGATGCTCTCGAGCATGGTCAGCGCAATGAAGACCACCGACAGGATCATGACCCGATCAGCCACGGTCAGGTAGCCCACCCGCGGCAGCGAGGACATCGTGACGTACTGGTAGGCGATGACCGTCAGGATCCCCGAAGTCGCGATCCCGGCACGGCGACCCAACCCCTCGTCGCTCATCCAGAACACGACCCAGGACAGGGACACGATGATGAGCACCGTCATGAAGATCTTCAGCAGGTAGTAGCTGGAGTGGCGCTGGATCTCGACCTCGTAGACGAGCGTGGCAACGGGTGTCTCGTCGCGCAGACGCAGGGCCTCCCCCGTGCGGTGCTCGAGTTCCCCTACCGACCACTCCGCCAGGCCGAACCGCCCGCCGAAACCGGAATGCGCCTCATCGGCGACGAGGACGACCTGATCCCGGTTCCAGGCGAAGGACTCCAGTTCGATGGGCAGGATCTGCTTGTCGAAGGGAAAGCGGCGGTAGTCCAGCTCCGCCCGCAACGTCGCGTTCAGGCGCACCAGCAACCGCATCCGCCCGTCGGCGTAGCGGGTCAGCTTCTTGCTCCCGATCGACGGTTGCCCCACGGGATTGGCCGCCACGATCTGCGCCGACCAGGTGTCTCGATGGACCTGGTCCACCTGGCCGCCGACGTAAACGAGGTTGTCGCGACCGCTGTCGGCCGCCGCGAAAGCCAGTCGCGGATCGCGCCAGCTGACCACGACGTCGAACTCGATGTCGAAGGTGCGTCGGATCTCGTCGATGTTGGTGACGTCGATCACGTTGATGCCCACCGTGACGGGCGTCGGCTCGCCGGTGGACGGAGGCAGGGTCGCTCCCTGAACGGTGGCCGCGCCGGCCAGGAGTATCATCGCGAACAGGAGTGCCAAGTTCCGGTGCGCGTACATCAAGTGCCGGGGCTCGTGCATTTCGTTCCTCGTTCCGGGGGAGTGTGCTGTCACGGGGGCTTGACGATACCACGCGCTGATATCCAGGTTCATCCTTTTTCGTCTCCCCGGCCACGGCCTTTCGTCGGCGGGTCGGGGACCGAAGTTCCTGTCCCGGCTCCCGCGTTTCACCTAGTATGAGGCTGGTCGAGGAGCCACGCCCCCCACCGAAAGGCCGACCACCCATGACGCCCATCAGCGCGCCTACTCCGCGCAGTACCCTCCTGGGCCGATTCCTGGGCGCCATCGAGAAGGTGGGCAACGCCCTGCCCCATCCGGCCACCCTGTTCGCCATTCTCGCCGGATCGGTGATCTTCCTGTCCTGGCTCCTGAGCGAACTGGGCCTGACGGCGATCCACCCCAAGGACGGTTCGCTCATCGAGCCGATCAACCTGGTCTCCCGCGCGGGCCTGCACTGGATCCTCGACAACACCGTCGAAAACTACACGAGCTTCGCGCCGCTGGGCACGGTGCTGGTGGCCCTGCTGGGTATCGGCGTGGCGGAGAAGAGCGGCCTGATCGCCACGGCCCTGCGACTGCTGGTGCACGCGGCTCCGCGGCGGTTGCTGACCTTCGTGATCGTGCTGGCCGGCGTCATGTCCAACATGGCCAGCGACGTGGGCTACGTGCTGCTGGTGCCCCTGGGGGCCATCATTTTCATGTCCGTGGGCCGGCACCCCATCGCCGGGCTGGCCGCAGCCTTCGCCGGTGTTTCGGGGGGATTCAGCGCCAACCTCCTGGTGGGCACCATCGACCCGCTGCTGGCCGGCATCACCGAGGAAGCCGCCCGCATCATCGACCCCGAGTACATCGTCACTCCCCTCTGCAACTACTACTTCATGTTCATCTCGACCTTCGTCATCGCCACCATCGGCACCTGGGTCACCGAGAAGATCGTGGTGCCGCAATTGGGCACCTATGAAGGAGACGCCGGGGAACAGACCGATGACCTGCAGCCCCTCACCAGGGCGGAAAAGCGCGGGTTGGTGTGGGCCCTGGCCGTCAACCTGCTGCTCCTCGTGCCGGTTGTGTGGGGGCTGGCGCCGGCTAACGGATTCTTGCGGGACATCGACACCGGCAGCGTCCTCCACTCCCCCTTCATGCACGGCATCGTAACCTTCATTTTCCTCGGCGGCCTGGCGGCGGGCCTGGCCTACGGGTTGGCCGCCGGCACCTTCAAGAGCGACAGCGACGTGATCGCCGGCATGAAGGAGTCCATGGAAACGCTGAGCCTGTTCTTGGTCCTGGTGTTCTTCGCCGCCCAGTTCGTGGCCTACTTCAAGTACACCAACCTCGGTATGATCCTGGCCATCAATGGCGCCGAGACCCTGAAGTCCTCGGGGCTGGGGCCCATCCCGCTGATGCTGTCGTTCGTCATCCTGACGGCTGCGATCAACCTGGCCGTGGGCAGCGCCTCGGCCCAGTGGGCCTTCATGGCGCCGGTGTTCGTGCCCATGTTC
>JAUUZX010000052.1 GCA_030592025.1 bacterium
GCCAGTTCCCGGATCTGTTCCAGGGTGGCCTGGGCGTCGCCGGTCTTGGTGCAGGTCATGCTCTGGACACGCACCGGGGCGTCGCCACCCACGGTCACCCCGCCGATATCTATCTGACGGGTTTGACGGCGAGGGGCGCATACGCTGCGTCCGGGCTGGGCAAGATCTTCCATCAGTTTGTCTCCAGGACGGGGCCGGCCCGCCGTATATCACCCTGGCGTCGGGTGACACCGTTCTGGTCCAGGTATTCGAGCATGGGAATGCCCAACTTGCGCGTCAGCCCGCTCACCTCGCGGAAAGTGGCAAACGCCAGTTCGTCGTTGGACGCGAAATATTCACGCAGACGGTCCCCAAGGCCGTCCAAAGCCGTCCGGGACACCAAGTAATCATTATTCACCGCCACCGCCACACCGTGATCCGCCAGGTGGCGCGCCACTTCCGCCGGCACGAAGGCCTGCAGCACCGGGTTGGCCGCCGCCGATTTGAACACCGGGCTCTCGGCGGCCCAGTTGTCCAGACCGGGCCAGTTCAGGCCGAACGCCTCCAGTTCGGCCGCCGCCCGGGCCACCGCCGCAATGAGATCGGCCGCCAGTTCGGGCCCGTCGGCCCGGGGACCGATGCGATCGCCGGCCACCACCCAGTCCGCGGATTCCTCCAGGGCCTGGCAGATGGCATTCCAGGCGTTCGCCCCGTCCTTGAACTTGCATTTGCGACGGGCCTCCTCCTTGGGAATTCCCACCCGCAGGGGAAAACGCGTGGCGGAGGCGGTCACCAGATCCGTGATCCGGGCGGTCAGGTTCGTCAGGGTTTCCCGATCGAATATCCGCCTCCCGATTATCCACCCCGCCGGATCGTCCTGCAGGCCCATGGCCTGGTCCAGCGGCAAGCCGGCCAGTCCCGCCTCGCGCAGGTTCTGACGGAACAGCTCGGTGGGATCACCTGACTCCATGATGCCCAACATCTCAATGGCCTTGGTATCGAATCGTTTGTGGGGCTGCGCGTTGGCATCCAGCACGATCCCGCCGGCAATACTGGTCACCGGCGAATAAAATCGCAGCACCAGCTTGTCACCCCGACCGGCCACCAGGGCATCCTCCAGGTGAAGCTGGGCCAGCCCGGTACGAGGCCCCACCTCGCCGCCAAGTTCCGCGGCGTCCAGCAGCACGATCCGACCGAGCACTTCGCGCCCGGCGTGATTCAGATGCAGGCGCTGGCGATTCTTGAGCACGCCCTTGTAGTGGGGCATCATGTTGACCCGGATATCCAGGCGGCGGGTCGTGGCGGCCGCGCCCGCGGCCAGGATCTGGTAGCCCCGCTCCATCTCGGCCTTCTTCACACCGTGCAAAGCCAGGGCCAACCGCTGTCCCGACGCGCCACGCTCGCTGCGGTGGCCGTGCACCTGGATTTCCCGCACCCGTACCGCCGCGTCCGTGGGCTGGACCGTCAGCTTGTCACCGACGGCCACCGCCCCGCTCCAGCAGGTGCCCGTAACCACCACGCCGGCGCCCGGCAGGGTAAAAATACGATCCACCGGCAGCCGAAAGGGGCCGTTCTCCGCCCGCACGGGCAGGGCCAGGGCCTCCGCCTTCAGGGCCGCCTTCAGTTCCGTCAGTCCCTGGCCCTTGAGGGCGCTCACCGGCACGATGGGCTTGCCGTCGAGGAAGGTTCCGGCCACCAGTTCCATGGCCTCCTCGGTGGCCACACCCACGAAGTCCTCGTCCACCATGTCGATCTTGGTAATGACCACCACGCCGCTTTTGACACCCAGACTGTCCAGGATTCCCAGGTGCTCGATGGTCTGGGGCATGACACCCTCGTCGGCGGCCACCACCAGGAAGGCCAGGTCCACGCCCCCGGCCCCCGAGACCATCTGTTTGACGAATTTTTCGTGCCCGGGCATATCCACCACACCCAGGGTCACGCCGTCGCCCAAATCGAACTCGGCGAAGCCCAGCTCGATGCTGATGCCCCGCTCCTGTTCCTCCTTGAGCCGGTCGGTGTGCGTGCCGGTCAGGGCGGTGACCAGGGCCGTCTTGCCGTGATCCACATGGCCGGCCGCGCCGAGGATGAAGTGCCGCGCCTCGGCCATTATTTCACCCGCTCGATCCTGGCTCCCAGAGCGGCCAACCGGGTCTCGATCTTCTCGTAGCCGCGATCGATGTGGTACACACGGTTAACGACGGTCTGACCCTCGGCCGCCACGCCGGCCATGACCAGGGCCGCGCTGGCCCGCAGGTCGGTGGCCATGACCGGGGCGCCCTGCAGTCCGGTCACGCCCCCGATCCGGGCCTGGGCGCCGTCCAAACGGATATCGGCGCCCAGACGATTCAATTCCGGCACATGGGAAAACCGGTCCAGGTAGATGGTCTCGGTCATACTGCTGACGCCGTCGGCCACCGCGCAGACGGCCATGATCTGGGCCTGCATGTCCGTGGGAAAACCCGGGTAGGGCTCGGTCACCACCTCCACCGCCTGCGGCCGCCCGGTCATCTCGATGGTGAGGGATTCCTTCTCCTGACAGGAAATGTCCGCGCCCATGGCCTGAAGCACATGACTCACGGCGCCCAGATGTTCGGGCTGGACACCGTCCAGTTTGACGCGGCCACCGACCATGGTCACCGCCGCCATGATGGTGCCGGCCTCGATACGGTCGGCGATCACCTTGTGCACGATGGGTTGGAGCTGCTCCACCCCGGTCACGCGCAGGGTGTCGCTGCCGAGGCCGTCGATGCGGGCGCCCGCGCCCACCAGGGCCTCGGCCAGACACGTGACCTCGGGTTCCCGGGCGCAGTTTTCCAGCAGGGTTTCCCCATCGGCAAGCACTGCGGCCAGCAGCACGTTGGCCGTGGCTCCCACCGACGACGGCTCGAAGCGGAAGCGTCCGCCGCGCAGGCGGCCGGAAACCCGGCCTTCGATATATCCCTCATCCAGGTCCAGCTCCGCACCCAGGGCCGCCATGCCCTCCAGATGCAGGTTCACCGGCCGCGGTCCCCAGGCGCAGCCCCCGGGCAGGGAGACCCGCGCCCGGCGGTCCGACGCCAGCAGCGGCCCCAGCACGTAGATGCTCGCCCGCATCTTGCGGACCAGGTCGTAGGGCGCTTCGTGGCCCTCCCGATAGGTCGTGTCGATGCGCAGGCGGTGGAAGGCGAAGTCGCAACGGGCGCCCAGATGCTCGAGGATGGTCATGAAGAAGCGCACGTCCTGCAGGTCGGGCACGTTGTCGATGACCGACTCGCCCCGGGCCAGCAGCGCCGCCGCCATGAGGGGCAGCACGGCGTTCTTGGCGCCGCCCACCGCCAGTTCGCCCCGCAGGGGGGTCGGCCCCTCGATCACGAATCGATCCATCTCAATCCTCCCCGCCGGGGAGCCGCGCGGTCACGATGCGGTCCCTTCCGGCGTAGTCCCGGGTCACCTTCGGTTCCTGCGCACCCGACGCCGCCAGGATCCCGCACACTTCCTCGCCCTGGTCGTCACCGATCTCGACCGCCACCCAACCGCCGGGGCGCAGCCAGGTGTCCAGCCCGGCGGCGATGGCGTGGTAGAAAGCCAGGCCATCAGGGCCGCCGTCCAGGGCCGTGTGGGGGTCGTGGTCCACGACCTCCGTCGCCAACTCCGCGATGTCCGCCGATCGGATGTACGGCGGGTTGCTCACCAGCAGATCGACGCCGCCCTTCAGATGCTCGGGCAACGGCGCGAAGCGGCTCCCCTCCAGCACCGTGACCCGCCCTTCGACCCCGTGGGTGTGGGCGTTGCGGCCGGCCAGGGCCACCGCCCGCGGGTTCACGTCCGTGGCCCACACCGCGAGACGGGGCACCTCCAGGGCCAGCGAAACGCCGATGACCCCGGTGCCGCAACCGATCTCCACCGCCACCGGCGCCAGCAGCTGACGGTCGCCGGGCACCAGCAGGGCCGCGGCGATCTCCACCAGACGCTCGGTCTCGGGGCGGGGGATGAACACGCCCGGCTCCACCTTGAAAGGCCGCGAATAGAATTCGGTTTCCCCCAGGATGGCCTGGAGGGGCTCACCGCCGGCCCGCCGCCGCACCAGGTCGCGGTAGGCGTCGAGCTCCCGGCCGAGGACGGGGCGGTCATGCTGGAAGTAGAGTTCGATGCGGCTCAGGCCGAGCACGTCGGCCAGCAGTCGCTCGGCGTTGAGCCGGGGCGCGTCGACAGCCTTGTCCTCGAGGTACCCGGTGGTGACCCGGATCAATTCCCGGACCGTCTTGACGTCAGGCGTCATGGACCGGCGGAGGTGTGGGCTGGCGGGGTCATGGGTGGGCCTTTCGGTCGGCGATGGGTCAGACGTCGCGGGTGGCGGCCAGGGCCTCCTGCCGCCGGTGGTCCCGGATCGCCGCCACGATATCCTCCAGATCGCCAGCCATGATCGCATCCAGGTTGTGGACGGTCAACCCGATGCGGTGGTCCGTCACCCGGCTCTGGGGGTAGTTGTACGTGCGGATCTTGGCGCTGCGGTCACCGGTGCCCACCTGGCTCTTGCGCTCGGCGGCGATGGCCGCCTCCTGCTCGGCGATGGCCGCCTCGAGGATCCGCGAGCGCAGCACGCCCAAGGCCTTGGCCTTGTTCTTGTGCTGGGACTTCTCGTCCTGGCACTGCGCCACGATGCCCGTGGGCACGTGGGTGACGCGCACGGCGCTGTCGGTGGTGTTCACCGACTGGCCGCCGGGGCCCTGGGCGCGGTAGACGTCGATCTTCAGGTCCTCGGCCTTGATCTCCACATCCACCTCTTCGGCCTCGGGCAGCACGGCCACGGTGATGGCGCTGGTGTGGATGCGCCCCTGGCTCTCGGTGGCGGGCACGCGCTGCACCCGGTGCACGCCGCTCTCCCAGCGCAGGATGCCGAAGGCGCCCTCGCCGCGCACGGCGTAGATGATCTCCTTGAAGCCGCCGGACGTGCCTTCGGTGGCGTCGATGAGATCGGTCTTCCAGCCCTGCTTCTCCGCGTAGCGCATGTAGGCCCGCGCCATGTCGTCGACGAAAAGGGCCGCCTCGTCGCCGCCGGTGCCGGCGCGCAACTCGAGGATGGCGTCGCGGTCGTCATTGGGGTCGTGGGGCAGCAGGACCTCCTCCAACTTCTCGGCCGCCAGGACGAGGGCCGGCTCCAGTTCCGCCAACTCCTCCTTGATCATCTCCAGCATGTCCGGATCGCTCTCGGCCTTCAGCAGTTCCCGACTCTCGGCCACCTGCTCGTCCAGGGAGAACCAGCGCTCCCCCACCTCGAGCTGCTTGCGCACCCGGGAGTGTTCACGGGCAAGCTTCCGGTAGGTGCTCTGGTCGGCCAGGGCCTCGGGGCGGGCCAACTCCTCACCCAACTCGCCATAGACCCGTCGCAGGGTGATGACGTTGTCCTTCACGACGGATCGCCTTCCGCCATCTCGTAGTAGATCTTCTCGCGGAAGTCGTCGGCCTCGGGGGTGAGGACGGCGCGCAGGGCGGCCATGGCCACGGTGAGCTGGTCATCGTCGGGTTCGCTGGTGGTGATCTTCTGGAGCATGAGGCCCGGCCACACGGCGGGGCGCACGAACCAGGCGTTGCCGTACTTGCCCGACAGCTTGATGGCCTCGTAGGCCAGGCCGCCGATGAGCGGCACGAAGGCCAGGCGCTGCAGCCGGTCCGGGATGTCCTCGGGACGGCCAAGGAACGAGAAGACCACGATGGAGATGAGCATGACGAAGAACAGGAAGCTCGTGCCGCAACGGGGGTGCAGGGTCGTCCAGGGCCGGGCGCCGTCGGCGTCGAGGCTGCTGCCGTTCTCGAAGGCGTGGATCGACTTGTGCTCCGAGCCGTGGTACTCGAAGACGCGGGCCATGTCCGGCAGCTTGCTCACGCCCCACAGGTAGGCGATGAAGATCACCACCCGGAAGACGCCGTCCACCGCGTTCCACAACAGGCTGCCCTCGCCCTCGGCCACCACCAGGTCGGTCAGGATGATGGGCAGGTAGAAGAAGAGGCCCAGGCTGAGCACGAAGCTGAACGCGATGGTGGCCCACATGAGGGCCGTGTCCTTGATCGACGTCTTCTGTTCGTCGATCCGGTCCTCGCTGACGGACTGGTCCGCCGAGAACATGAGGGCGTCGATGCCCAGGGCCATGGACTCGATGAGGTGGACACCGCCCCGCAGCACCGGCACGTTGAGGAACTTCAGGCGCTTGACCACGCTGTTGAAGACCTTCTTGCGGACGACGATGCGGTGGTCCGGTGTGCGCACGGCCATGGCCATGTAGCCGGGGCTGCGCATCATGACACCCTCGATGAGGGCCTGGCCACCCACGGCCAGATCCATCACCCGGGCCTCGCCGATGGAAAGATCGCCGTGTTCCGAGTCCGCTGACGGCTGGGGCGCTGCGTCGTTCATGGTGTCCTCGGTTCAGGTGGGGTCTAAATTACTGCTTCGCCGGTGTGCAGGATGACCAATGTGCTAGATAAATGAAAGTGCCGGGATGGTCAACCCCGGCACCTTCTCGATCTCTACGACCCGGTCGGCCCGGGCCTCGCCGTCCAGGACGCCGCGGCGACTATTTCTTCCCGTAGTCGATGTTCTCGTAGCGCCTGCGGAAGCGCTCCACGCGACCGGCGGTATCGATGATCTTCTGCTGACCCGTGTAGAACGGGTGGCAGTTGGAGCAGATCTCGACGCTCAGCTTGTCCTTGGTCGAGCGGGTGTGGATCACGTTGCCGCAAAGGCAGGAGATCTCACAGTCGATGTACTTGGGATGAATCTTATTCTTCATTACCTTCGCTGCCTTTTCACCTCAAAAGGGTTCCATCGGGTCGAGGGCAAAAAGAAATACCCTATCGGATCTTTCGCAAGGACAAAATCCGCACGGGGACGCCGGTCCCCCACCCGGATCACGCGTTCATGGCCCCCAGGAACGCTTCGTTGTCCTTGGTCTTGCCCAGCTTGTCGATGAGGAATTCCATGGCCTCGATCGGGTTGTAGTCGCTCAGGTACTTGCGCAGCACCCAGATCTTGCTGAGGTCCTTCGGCTCGATGAGCAGGTCCTCCTTGCGCGTGCCGGACTTGAAGATGTCGATGGCCGGGTAGACGCGGCGGTCGGCGATCTTGCGGTCCAGGACGAGCTCCATGTTGCCCGTGCCCTTGAATTCCTCGAAGATGACCTCGTCCATGCGGCTGCCCGTCTCGATGAGCGCCGTGGCGATGATCGTCAGGGAACCACCGTCCTCGATGTTGCGCGCCGCGCCGAAGAAGCGCTTGGGCTTCTGCAGGGCGTTGGAGTCGACGCCACCGGAAAGGATCTTGCCCGAATGGGGCACCACCGCGTTGTGGGCCCGGGCCAGGCGCGTGATCGAATCCAGAAGGATGACCACGTCGATGCCGTTCTCCACCAGGCGGCGGCTCTTGGCCAGCACCATGTTGGCCACCTGCACGTGACGTTCGGCCGGTTCGTCGAAGGTGGAACTGACGACCTCGCCGTCCACGGATCGCGCCATGTCCGTGACCTCCTCGGGGCGCTCGTCGATGAGCAGCACGATGAGGTGCACCTCGGAATGGTTCTCGGAA
>JAUUZX010000036.1 GCA_030592025.1 bacterium
CCAACTACGACTTCACCCGGCTGGCGGTGGACTCTTCCGGCGAACATCTCCTGCTGAGCGCCGATCGCGGTGTGGCCCTGATCAACGTGGGGGACCTCGTCGTCGTCGGCTCGAGCACCGAGGAGGCGGGCCATCTCTACCCGAACCCCTGGCGACCCGGCATGGGGGACGGTCCCTTGAAGTTCGGCGGTCTGCCCACGGCCGCCGGCGAGACCGTGGCGGTGGAGATCTACACCCTCGAGGGGCAGCTCGTCTACCAGGACCCCCTCGTCCTGCAGGATCAGGAGTTCTGGACCGGTGTGAACCGCGTGGGCACGGCCGTGGCCTCGGGCATGTATGTGGTGCGGGTGTCCTGGCGCGAGGGCGTCCTGATGCGCACCTTGGCGGTTGTGCGATGAGGCAAGAGTTGGGCGCAAGGCCCCGGCAGCGGGCCGACGGGAGGACGGCATGACCGGATCCGACATCCGCAACGGCACGCGACCGGCCCGCCCCCGACTCCTGGTGGTCGGCGCCGGCGTGGCGGGGCAGACCCTCGTGGGCGAGATCCAGCGGGACAGCCTGCCCGCCGAGCCCGTCGCCTTCCTGGACGACGACCCCAGCATCGTTGGCCACGAGGTGTGCGGCCTGCCGGTCCTCGGCACGACCGACGACCTGGAACGGGTGGCGAAGGAGATCGATGCCCAGGAAGTGCTGCTGGCCATCCCCTCCTCCGGCGGACGGCTGGTGCGGCGTCTGGTCATCCAGTGCAAACGGATCGGGCTTCCCTTCCGCATCGTCCCCGGCCTGCGCGACATCATCCTGGGGGACGTGCGCTTCGAGCAGGTGAGCGACGTCGAGCCCGAGCATCTCCTGGGCCGGGAAACCGTCGACTTCAAGGCCGGCGCCGTGCGCCGGGTGGTGGAGGGCCGGCGCATCATGGTCACGGGCGCGGGCGGTTCCATCGGCAGTGAACTCTGCCGGCATCTGCTGCCCCTCGGTCCGGCGGAACTGATCATGCTGGGCCGGGGCGAGAACAGCCTCTTCGACACCGTCACGGAACTCGAACCGGTGCGGGGCGAGACGGTCCTGACGACGGTCATCGCCGACGTGCGTGACCGGGAGCGGTTGCAGGTCCTGGCCGGGCGGGTGCAGCCGGATCTCATCCTGCACGCGGCGGCCCACAAGCACGTGCCCTTCATGGAGGACAACCCGGAAGAGGCCGTGATCGTCAACGTGGGGGGCACCGCCAACCTCATCGATTTCGCCCGCACGGTGGGCGCCGAACGTTTCGTCCTGATCAGCACCGACAAGGCCGTGATGCCCTCGAGCGTGATGGGGGCCACCAAGAAACTCGCCGAACTCCTGGTGCAGCACGCCGCTGCCGCCGGCAACGGCACGCGCTTCATGACCGTGCGGTTCGGCAACGTCCTGGGCAGCCGGGGTTCTGTTGTGCCGTTCTTCATGAAGCGCATTGCGGCGGGCCTGCCCCTGCCCATCACCGATCCCCAGATGACACGCTACTTCATGACCATCAAGGAAGCGGCGCTGCTGGTCATCGAGGCCATGGTCATGGGCGAGCGGGGCGCCACCTACATCCTCGAGATGGGCAACCCCGTGTCCATCCTGGAACTGGCCCGCAACCTCCTTGTGCTGTCGGGCTACGATCCCGCCGGCGGTGACGACGGTCCGGGCATCGAGATCACCGGCCTGCGGCCGGGCGAGCGCCTGCATGAGGTGCTGCACGAAGCGGACGAGGAACTCTTGCCCAGCGAGAACCCGCTCATCCGACGGGCGGTGGGCACCGTGGCCGAGCCCGAGCGGGTGGTGGTGGCCATGGACGACCTTCTGACCCTGGCCCGGGCGGGCGATGTCCCGCGGTTGCGAAGATTGCTGGCGGACCTGACGCGGCGGGCCGTGCTGGCCGAACCGCCCCTCGAGAGCTAGGGGCGCGGCGTGCTCGTCGAGATCCGCCCATCACCTCCCACGGATTGGCCCGACCTCGTGGGGGCCGACCCCGCAGCGGACTATTTCCACACGATTCCCTGGACCCGGATCACCGCGGCCCACCTGCCCGCCGGCCGTCCCCTGTGGCTCGCGGTGCGGGACGGCGGCCGTCTGATCGGCGGGTTGTCCGGGGTGCGCCATGGCGGGCGTGTGCGGCGGGTCCATTCCGGTGCCTGGGGTTGCTCCGGCGGCCCCCTCGTGGCGGCGGGCCTGCCCGAGGACGAAGCGGGCCGGATCCGTGACGCCCTCGTCGACGCCCTGCTGAACCAGTGCGGGAGTCGCTTGTCCGTCTGCGGCATCTCCCTCAATCCGGGCCACGAGGAACGGTGGGGCGCCCGTCTGGCTGCCGACCCCCGTTTCACGCGCCACGACGTCCCCGCGGCGGTCGTGCCCCTGGAGGGCGGTCCCGAGGCGGTGGCGTCGCGCATGCGCAAGAGCAAACGCAATGAACGCAACCGGGGCCTCAGGCACGGCGCGGAGGTGGCCGTGAGTCGTGACCCGGCCGACCTGGCCGCCTACCACCGTCTCCACGTGGCGGCGGCCCGCCTCTGGGGGCAGCGGCCCCTGTCGCTGGCGTTGATGCAGGAGCTCCTGGATCTGGGCGGGGGCGACGAGGGCGGCAGCGCGTTCTTCGTCTGCGTCCGTTACGAGGGCCGCGTCGTGGGCGGTCACCTGAACTTCCACCTGGGCGACCGGGTCACGGCTTGGCACGGCGTCACCGACCCTTCCCTGGCCCGCACCCACTTCCCGGCCACCGTGGCCGTGTGGGGCGACGTGGTCGAGGGATGCCGACGGGGAGCGCGCTGGCTCGACCTGGGGGGCAGCAACGGCATCGCATCCCTCACCTCCTTCAAGCGGGGCTTCGGTGCGGAGGAACAGGCCCGGGGCTGGTACACGAACGAGACCCGGTTGCTGGCCCTTCTGGGCGGCCTGCGTGGCCTTTGGCAACGACGCGGCGACCGCCGGCGCTGGCACGACGGCGCGACGGGCGCGCCCCGGGGCGGTGGGTCATGAGGCTCGTGGGGGCAGGGGCCCGGATCCTCTACAGCCGGATCATCCAGGTGCTGGCCAACGCCGCCGTGGTGTTCTTCGTGGCGAAGACCCTCGGTCCCGAGGGCCAGGGCCACTACAGCCTGACCGTCGCCGTCGCCCAACTCGCGTCGGCCCTGCTGGCCGGGGGCATGGGCCTCGCCGCGGTGCCGCCTCTGCGGAGGAACCGGGTCCCGGCGCGGCGCATGGTCGTCGCCCAGCTGGGCTGGACCGTGACCATGGCCGCCCTCTTCGGCCTGGTCGCGGCGCTCGTGAGTGGCGGCAGGGCCCAGGAGTTCTTCGCGATCCACCTGGCCTGGACACCGGGTCTCGGGTTCGCCGTGGCCCTGGCCGCGACGGGTCTGCTGGCCTACGAGATCTTCTCCTACGACCTGTTGGCCCGGGGGCGCCTCGTCATCGGCGCCGCCATCAACGGCTGGCGCGCCACCGGCCACCTGGTGGCCATCGCCGCCGTGGCGCTGTGGGGCGGGCTCGGTTTCACCCAGGCGGTGGGGGCCTTCGCCCTGGCCCAGGCCCTGGGGGCGGTGGCCCTCATCGGTGTCGTGTGGCGCGAGATCCGTCGCCCTCCGCCGCACACCGAGGGGACGCCATCATCCCCGATTCAGGAGGCCGATACCGACCTGCCGGCGGACCTGGCCCACTACACGCCCATGCAACTCATCGTCTTCAATCTGCGCCGGGGCTGGCTGGGGCAACTGTCGGCGGTGGCCTACTTCCTGTTGCTGCGTCTGGACCAGGGATTGTTGGCCCATTTTCACGGCGCGGCGGAGGTGGGGGTGTACTCGGTGGCCGTCCACCTGGGCGAACTGCTGTGGCTGCTGCCGGGAGCCCTGACGCCCTTGCTGGTGCACACGTCGGCGGCGGCCGCCAGCGACCCCGAGCGGGACCGCACGGCGGCCCGGGCCATGCGCATCGGTGTGTTGGTGACCTTGGGGGCGGCCGTGCCCCTGGCCCTGGTGGCGGGTCCCCTGTTGTCCCTGCTGGCGGGTGGCGCCTACGTCGGCGCGGTGCCGGCTCTGCGGGCGCTTCTGCCGGGTATCGTGGCCTTTGCCCCCGGGGCCGTCCTGGCGGGGGATTTCATCGGACGGGGCCGTCCCCACTGGAACACCCAGGCCTCCCTGCTGACGGTGGCGGTGAACCTGGGGATCGGTTTGTGGCTCATCCCGACCCATGGCGCCATCGGGGCCGCCTGGTCGAGCACCGTGGCCTACGCCTGCGGGTCCACCCTCATGATTCTGCGTTTCCGTCGGGCCACGGGCCTCTCCTTGCGCTCCCTGAGCAGGCGCTAGCGCCGGTTTTCTCCCTCTCCGCGTTTTTTTTCTAACTTTCCTCGAAACGAGGTTGACAGCCGTGTGGCGTCCACCTACAGTGCGGTGGTGATCAGTGGGGAAAAATGGTGAAAAGTGGTGAAAGTGGCGGGCGCCGACGGATCGGCTGAAAATACGCAAGGATTAGCGTAACGCCCGCCACTAAAACCACTTGAATGGATGGTCATGGACGGAACAGCCCACAGCACTGACGACAAGGGAGCGGTTTTCACGTTCCACGGGTCCTACACCAGGGCCGTGGACGCGAAGGGCCGTTTCAGTCTGCCGTTCCGCTTCCGCCTCGGGGGAAGCGCCGCGGATCCGGAGAAGTATGTCGTCTCCAAGGGCCCGGACGGCGAACTGGCCGTCCACCCCTACAGCGTGTGGGTCACGGCCTACAACCGCATGCGCCAGGGACCTCCGGGGCCGGAGCTCCGGCGCAACCTGCGGCGCATGAGCATGCACAGCCGTGTCGTCGAGCCGGATGCCCAGGGACGGGTCGCCGTGCCGGCGGAATTGCTGGCCGCGGCGGGCATCGGCCGCAAGGTCACGGTGGTCGGCGTGGGCGAGTACATGGAATTATGGGAGCCCGAGGTCCTGACCGGCGGCGAACTCGCCACCGGCGACGTGGACGCGGACTTCAATGACGTCTTCTTCGGTGGAGGCGACATCTAGCGCAGTGGATGTCCGGCGGCAAGGAGGCCAGCCGGGATCGGTCGGGCGGAGTGGCGCCAATGGAGTGGCGCCCGCCCGGCCCCGACAACGACTTAGCATCGCAGCAGCCCACGGATGGGCGATTTGGGGAAGGAGCCCACATGCCGAGAGAGATGACCCGTCAGACCGCGAGGCAGGAGGCCGCGCGCAGCACGATGGAGATCCAGGTCACGCAACAGGACCGGACTGTGCGGGTCTCTCTCTCGGGAATCCTTGACCGCGACGGGGTCGCCGCGCTGGCCGCCCGGGTGGCTCCCGGGCTGGTCGGCCGTGGTGTTCGCATCGTCCTGGACGGCACGGGGCTCACCCACATGGACTACCGGGCCACCCGCCGCTTCATCGCCTGGAACCGGCGCCTCCGCACCTACGGCCACGAACTCTACCTGCAGGGCTGGAGCAACTACCTGAAAGCCATCCTGGTCATGGAGGACTGGGACTGCGGCACGGGGGAGCCTCCCGCGGGCCTGCCCACCCTTCGTCACCTGGGGAGCCTCGCCGCCGTCCGGATGCCATGAACGCCGCCCCGCACGTTCCGGTGCTGCTCGAGGAAACCCTCGCGCTGCTCCGGCCGGAGCCGGGCCAGAACTTCATCGACGGGACATTCGGTTTCGGCGGCCACGCCACGGCCCTGCTCGAGGTCGGCGCCAGCGTGATCGGTCTGGATCTCGACACCACGGCCCAGGATGCCTGCCGCGAGATGGCCGCCAAGTACCCCGGACTCCACTGCCACCACGGATCCTTTCGCGACCTGGCCGCCACCGTGGCGGCCCAGGGCTGGTCCCGTGTGGACGGCGTGTTGCTGGACCTGGGTGTCAGCTCCCTCCAGCTCGACGACCCGTCCAAAGGCTTCAGCTACCGGGCGGAAGGTCCCCTCGATCTGCGCTTCAACCAGACCGTCGGTCGGCCCGCCGCGGACCTCGTGGCCGAGATCGACGAGAAGGACCTGGCCGACCTCATCTGGCGTTGGGGCAAGGAGCGGGGCAGCCGTCGGTTGGCCCGGGCCATCGTGCGGGCCCGCGCCGAAGAGCCCATCGACACCACCAGCCGCCTCGCCGCTATCGTGGCCGACACGATGCCCCGGAGCATCAAGACCAACCCGGTGCTCAGCCGGGTGTTCCAGGCGCTGCGCATCGCCGTCAACGAGGAGCTGGTCGCCCTGGAGGAGGCTCTTGCGGCCCTGCCCGGCGTCATCGCGCCGGGGGGACGCCTGGTTGTGATCGCGTACCACTCCCTGGAGGATCGCCTGGTCAAGCGGTTCATCAGTCGCGAGAAGAGGGATTGCCTCTGCCCGACGGAGCTGCCGGCCTGTGTTTGCGGCCACGTCCGTTGCCTGAAATCGTTGACCCGGGGCGCCGTGAAGGCGGGCGTCGAAGAAGCCGACCGCAACCCCAGGTCCCGCAGCGCAAGGCTGCGGGCCGCCGAGATTCTGTAACCGGGAAGCCGAGGATCCATGATGCGCCAGCGCACACCCAACTGGAAACCCCACCAGGATCCCGCCTCGCGGGTGGGCACGGCCATGGCCCATCGACGGGGGCTGCGCCGTATTCGCTTCCTGCGTTGGCTGGTCGGGGTGGGCATGCTGGCCTCGGGGCTGGCCATCGCGGTCCTGGTGACGGGGCAGGTGACGGAGTTGCGCGAGTCGGTGGCGGTCCTGGGGGACCAGCGGGCGTGCCTGGCCGCCCACAACGCGAAACTCCAGTCGGGTTGGGCGGGGGCCACCCGCCCGGATGTCGTGCGCAGCCGGGCACGGTGTGAGCTGGGATTTGTGGTGCCCGACGAGCCCGAGTACGTGCTCATCGCGCGGCGGATGGAGCCGGCGAACGGGCCGGGCCTCTGGCAGCGTGTGCTCGAAGGTTTCGGCGGGGGCACACCGGCCCTCGCGGCAGCGCCGGTGATCCCGGCGTCGGCCACGTCCATGATCTCCGTTCATCCCCGGGGCGGGACCCCGGGCAGGACAGCATCTTGACCGCACCTCGTGGGCAGTGGCGATTCGCCGTCCTGCGCGCCTGCGTCGTGGCGGCGGCGGTCGTGCTGGCGGTGCGGGTGGTGCACATCCAGGTGGTGCGCCACGACGCGTACCACGCCGCTGCCTGCGGCCAGTGGTGGCAGGAGAGCGAAGTCCCCGCGGTGCGGGGCAACATCATCGATCGCCAGGGCCATCCCCAGGCCATTTCGGTGATCACATGGCGGGTCGGGGTGGCCGGTTCCCTGGTGAGGGATACCGGCGCCCTGGCCCGTGTTCTCGGCGATGTCCTTGATCGGGACCCTGCGCTCCTGGAGCGCCGCCTGGCCTCCGTCGGCGACGGTCATGTGGTGCTCGAGCGGGAGGTCGTGCTCACCCGTGACCAGAAGTCGTCATTGCGGCGATTCCGGGCCGTCACCGTCGACACCATGCGCTCGCGGGTGTACCCGGCGAACGGCGTGGGCGCATCCTACATCGGTTTCTGCCGGCAGGGTTCGGACACGACGATCGCCACGGGCCTGGAGCACAGCCTGCGCCACACCCTGGCCGGCAAGCCCGGCCGGTCCCAGGCCGTGGCCACGGCCATCCCCGGCAAGGATCTGGGGTTCATCGTGGTCCAGGAGGCCGTCCACGGTCGGGATGTCGTGCTCACCCTCGACGGGGAACTGCAAGCCATCTGCGAGAAACGTCTGGCCGAGGCGGTGGCCGAGTACGGCGCCATCGGAGGTTCGGTGCTCGTGCTGGAACCAGCCACCGGCGATGTCCTGGCCGCCGCGAGCTCGCCCCAGGTGCAGGACCGAGGCGCACGTCAGCCTACGGACGCCGTGTGGCAGAATCGCAACTTCACCTCCCAGTTCGAGCCCGGGTCGGTCATGAAGATCCTGACGACGGCCTCCCTGCTGCGCCATGCGGCCATCGACACCGGCTCGGTCTTCGACTGCAGCAACCCGTGGATCGATGACCGGGTTCGCATCACCAACGACGACAAGCACGAGTACGGCGATCTGTCGCTGATGCCGGCGTTCGCCAAGTCGAGCAACATCTACTTCGCCCGCGCCGTCGCCAACCTCGACGCCCGGGAATTCCACCGGGACCTGCTGGACTTCGGTTTCGGGCAACTCACGACCGCGCCCTACCCGGGGCAGGCCCGGGGCCTCCTGAGGGATCCCTCCGACTGGTCGCGCCGGTCGAAGCCCACCCTGGCCATCGGGCAGGAACTGGCGGTCACGCCCCTGCAACTCGGCCTGGCCGTGTGCGCGGTGGCCAACGGCGGCCTCCTGCCGGCGCCGCGCCTGATCAGCGAACTGCGCGACCCCGTGACCGGGCACCGGGAGGTGCGCCCGCCGGTGATCCTGCGCCGGGTCCTCAGCAAACCCCTGGCGGCGCTCCTGCGCGAGGCCATGGGGCGGGTCGTGACCGAAGGCACGGCAACGAATACGCACCTCGACTGGATCGACGTGGGCGGCAAGACCGGCACGGCCCAGAAGAGTCGCGACGGCCGGGGCTACACGCCGGGCGCCTACGTGGCGAGCTTCGTCGGCATTGCGCCCGTGGACGAACCGCGCCTCGTGGTGCTCACCGTGCTCGATGAGCCCCG
>JAUUZX010000235.1 GCA_030592025.1 bacterium
ACTTGCAGGAGTTTCTCGACCGCAGCGGCCGTTGATCGGCCGCACCCCGAACGATGCGCGGGCCCTGCGGCCCGACGGAGGCGTGGCATGTCGAATATTCTTGTCCTCGGTGCCGGCATGGTGGCCGGACCGCTCGTCCGCTACCTGCTGGACCGGTCCTGCGAGCTGACCGTCACGAGCCTCGTGCTCGAGAACGCCGTCAAGCTTATCGGCGACGATCCCGGCGGCACACCCATGGTTCTGGACCTGTCCGACGAGGAGGCCCTGGGCTCCCTGGTGGCGGACCACGATCTGGTGATCAGCCTGGTGCCCTTCGCCTTCCATCCCCTGGTTGGCCGGCACTGCCTCAACCACGGCAAGCACCTGATCACCGCGTCCTACGTCACGGACGAGATGGAGGCCTTGCACTCCGAGGCCGAGGCCAAGGGGCTGGTCTTCCTCAACGAGATCGGTCTGGACCCGGGCATCGACCACATGTCGGCCATGCGCATCATCGACGACGTGCACGCACGGGGGGGCAAGATCCGCCACTTCCGTTCCTTCTGCGGCGGCTTGCCGGCGCCCGAGGCCAACGACAACCCCTTCGGCTACAAGTTCTCCTGGGCGCCCCGGGGCGTCCTGCTGGCCAGCCGGAACGGTGCGCGCTACTGGCGCGACAACCACGTGGTCGACGTTGAACCGGAGCGCCTGTTCCGGGACATGCGGTTGTTGAATTTGGACGGCGTCGGCGACTTTGAGGCCTACCCCAATCGCGACTCGCTGATGTACCGCGACGTCTACAAGCTGGGTGACGAGGTGCAGTCGGTCTTCCGCGGGACCCTGCGCTACATCGGGTGGTGCAACTCGCTGTACAATTTCCGCAAGATCGGCCTGCTGGATCTCGAGGAGCGCGATTGCGCGGGCATGACCTACGCCGATTTCATGCGTGATCTCCTGGACGCCGGCCCCGAGGACGACCTGCGCGTGGTCGCGGCGGACCGCATGGGGACCCAGCCCGACTGCCTGCCGCCCTGGAATCTCCACTGGCTGGGCATGTTCTCCAGCCGCCCCCTGGGCTGCGATCGCATCTCGCCCCTGGACGCTCTGGGGGAGATCATGCAGGAGAAGCTGGGCTACCAACCCGGCGAACGGGACATGGTCGTGCTCCACCACGAATTCAAGGCCTGGTTCCCGGATGACGACCACCACGAGCGCCTGGCTTCGACCCTCGTGGACTTCGGTGTGCGCTACGGCGACAGTTCCATGTCCCGCACGGTTTCACTGCCGGCGGCCATCGCCGCCCGACTGATCCTGGAGGGCAAGGTGGCCCAGCGCGGCGTGCTGCTGCCTGTCCACCGGGAGATCTACGACCCCGTACTCAATGAACTCGCGACCCTGGGCATCGTCTGCAATGAAAAGACGATGGCCTACTAACCCTGACGATCGAGGGAGAGGCAACATGGCCAAGATCACGAAGGCCGGGATCTTCCGGTCCCTGGGACTGAAGGCGCGCATGAAGGGCGCCAACTGTGGCGGCGAGTGGTTCGCCGACAGCAAGGACTACATCATCTCGGTGAACCCGACCAACGGCGAGGTTCTGGCGAAGATCGAGCAGGCCAGCGCCAAGGACTACGACAAGGTCATGAAGCAGGCCAGGAAGGCCTTCCTGACCTTCCGCGCCATGCCCGCGCCCCAGCGCGGCGAGATCGTCCGCCAGGTGGGCGAGGCCCTGCGGGAGAAGAAGGAGGCCCTGGGCGCCCTGGTGAGCCTGGAGATGGGCAAGATCTACACCGAGGGTCTGGGCGAGGTCCAGGAGATGATCGACATCTGCGACTTCGCCGTGGGGCTGAGCCGCAACCTGAGCGGTCCGACCCTGCAGTCCGAGCGGCCCAAGCACCGCATGATGGAGCAGTGGCATCCCCTGGGCGTGGTCGGCGTCATCAGCGCCTTCAACTTCCCGGTGGCCGTGTGGGCCTGGAACACCGCGCTGGCCTGGGTGTGCGGCGACTCGGCCCTGTGGAAGCCGTCGAGCAAGACCCCGCTCTGCGCCATCGCCTGCCAGAACATCGCCAACGAGGTTTTCAAGCGGAACGGCCTGCCCGAGGGCGTCAGTTGCGTGACCATCGGCCGCGGTGCGACCATCGGTGAGAAGCTCGTCAACGATCCGCACATCCCCTTGGTGAGCGCCACGGGCTCGACCCGCATGGGGAAGCGCATCGGCGGCATCGTGGGCGAGCGCCTCGGCCGCACGATCCTCGAACTGGGCGGCAACAACGCCATCATCATCAGCGAGAAGGCCGACCTGACGGGCGCCCTGGCCAGCGCGTTCTTCGGCGCCGTGGGCACGGCGGGTCAGCGTTGCACCAGCACGCGCCGGCTCATCATCCAGGAGAAGGTCTACGACACCTTCGTCAAGAAGCTCGTGGCCAACTACAAGAAGGTGGCCATCGGTGATCCCCTGGATCCCAAGACCCTCATGGGCCCGTTGATCGACGAGACCGCGGTCAGCGACTACGAGAACGCCATCAAGGCGGCCAAGGAGCAGGGCGGCAAGGTGCTGTACGGCGGCAAGGTGCTCAAGCCCTTCGGCGCGGCGACCTTCGTGCTGCCGACGATCATCGAGATCGAGAACAAGGCCCAGATCGTGCAGGACGAGACCTTCGCGCCCGTGCTGTACGTCATGAAGTACAAGAAGATCGACCAGGCCTTCAAGCTGCACAACGACGTGCCCCAGGGGCTGAGCAGCGCCATCTACACCGACAGCGTGGGCGAGGGCGAGTCCTTCCTGAGCTACCTGGGCAGCGACTGCGGCATCGCCAACATCAACATCGGCACCAGCGGCGCCGAGATCGGTGGGGCCTTCGGCGGCGAGAAGGATACCGGTGGCGGGCGCGAGTCCGGGTCGGATTCCTGGAAGCTGTACATGCGCCGGCAGACCAACACCATCAACTGGGGCGGGGAAGTGCACCTGGCCCAGGGGGTGGAGTTCAAGGCCTGACCGCGGATCGGTCGTGGTCCCGGGAGCCGGTCGTGAGGCCGGCTCCCTTGTCTTTGTGGCCCCAGGTGGTAGTCTAGCAGCATGATCCGACTCTGCAGCACCCTCATCCTGTGCGCCTGCCTGGTGGCGCCGGCGGCCTTCGCGGTCGAGCCTTGGCCCTGGGACCTGCAGGACGGCCGCGAGGCGGCCCTGCTGGGAACGGGCGCCGGCCTCTTCGCCGCCGGTTGGCTGGCGGGGCGAGACCGCGCGCCCCTGACCCCCGACGAACTCCTGGCCCTCGACGCCTCCCGCGTGAACGCCTTCGATCGCCCGGCCACCCGGCGCTGGTCCGAGGGCGCCGACCAGGTCAGCGACCTCCTGGTGAGGGGACTCATGGTGGCGCCGGTCGGCCAGATGGTCGCCGGCCCAGGTCGCGACCAGGCGGGGCGTCTCGCGGTGATGTACGTCGAAACCCTGCTGCTCAACGGGGGTGCCACCTACGCGCTCAAGAGCCTGTTCGGCCGCACCCGTCCGTACGTCCACAACGACGATCCACGGATCCCGGAGGCTCTCAAACGGGACGCCACGGCGCGACGCTCATGGCCCTCGGGCCACACCTCCAACGCCTTCGCGGCGGCCGTCTTCTTCGCCGCCACCTTCGAAAAATTGCAACCGGATTCCCCGGCCCGTGGCTGGGTGTGGGGTGGTTGCCTCGGCGCGGCCGCGACAACCGGTGTCCTGCGCTACGTCGCCGGGCGCCACTACCCGACCGATATCCTGGCCGGTGCCGCGCTCGGGGCGGCGGTGGGCTGGCTGGTGCCCCGCTGGCACGAAGTCGAAGCCTCATCGTCCGGAAGCGGTGGGACTCCCGTGGCTTTCGCCATCCGCCTCGGCTTCTGATTCTTCTGGTCCGCCACCGGGACATGGCTTAGCCTGACGACCATGATGGATGAACTGCAACCCCACCCGGGACACCTGAGCGAGAACCGCTTCAGCGGCTTCGGCCACCTCATGCAGCACCGCGTGCAGGAGGTGCTGCTGGTGGCGTCTCTCTACGACGCCTTCACCCTCGAGGAGGGTGGCCGACTGACGGAGCTGCTGTTCAGCGAGTACCGGGAATTGAATCTGAGTTTCCCGCCGCACTTCACACGGGCCTCGACCGGCGAGGAGGCCCTGGAACTTTTGGACTCCCGCCGCTTCGACCTGGTCATCACCATGTCGCGCCTGGGGGACATGGAGGCGGCGACCCTGGCCGGGGCCGTCAAGGAACGCATGCCGGACCTGCCGGTCTTCAACCTGGCCTTCAACCCCCGTGAATTGCAGTTCCTGCGGGAGGCCGAGGGCGCCGAACACATCGACCGCTACTTCCTGTGGACGGGGGACGTGCGGCTGCTGCTGGGCATCATCAAGCTGGCCGAAGACATCCTGAACGTGGCCCATGACACGCGCTACGGCGACGTGCGCTGCATCCT
>JAUUZX010000243.1 GCA_030592025.1 bacterium
CCAGGTGAGCCAGGCGTCGCCGCCGACCCGGGTCCAGTCCAGCTTCTCGGTGGCGCCGAAGATGGGATCCGCGCTGGAGAACCGGTCGAACCAGCCGTAGGCGAGGAGGCCCCAGTTGTGGGCCAATGCGGTGGCGATGCCGGCGCCGAGGCGGGGGGCCGTGATGTCCGGCTGGTCGGGCCGGGAATAGAAGGCCGCCGAGGGCATGATCTGCAGCAGTTTGTTGCCCAGCACGGTGACCGCGCCGTGGGCGGAGATCCGGTACCGGTCCAGATCGTCCGAGTCCCAGGCCGCATCGATGCGCAGGTCCAGGTGGGGCGTGGAGCCGTCCAGGACCGTGAGCAGGACGTCGCCCGCTTCGCGTCCGGCCAGGGCGTCCCCGGTGAACCCGGACTCGACGTCCCGCAGCACCTGGAATCCTTCGCCGAGACGGTTGTCCCAGATCAGGCTGCGCCCCAGGCCGACCCGGACGCCGCCGTCGGCCGGGTCCTCCGCCGCGAGTTCGCGGTAGAGGGCGACGGCCGCGGGTTGGCGGCCACTCCAGCTCAAGGCCAGGGCAAGGCCCTTGCGCACGCCCCGGTCCTGCTCGTCCGGATGGCGCGCCAGGTAGCGGCGGAAGTAGAAGATGGCCTTTTCGGCGTCCTCGCGCCACAGCTTCTGGTAGGCGATCTCCTGGGCCACGTCGGGTACGAGGCGGGCGTCCCTGGCGAGGGCTTCGAGGTAAACGGACACGGCCTCGTGGTGGCGGTCGTCGCCGGCGGCGATGCGGGCCTCGGCGACCTTGGACCAGGCCAGCTTCGTGTCGATGACGGTGCTGTCGGCGTCCGCCGGACAGGGGGACCCGGCCCCGCCGAGGGCCAGGAACACGAGGACGGCGATGCCGGTGCGCAGGACGGTCATGACTACTCCCGGACCGGTTTCCAGAGCGTGTACTTGCGCTTCTGGCGGTTGACGTTCAGGCCCAACGGCGCGGTGGTCACGGTGATGGCCGCCATGAGGATCCAGTAGACCAGGGGGTAGAAGACGGCCACCACGAAGTAGCGCGGCAGGTCCCTGTCGTAATTCCGGTCCAGCACCACGCCGGTGATGAGTTGGGCCAGGCAAACCGTCGCGATGAGCATGCCCCAGAAGTTGGGGATGGGCGACGCCCCGATGGGCGGGTACCCCACCGCGTAGCTCACGAGCCAGATGAGGGACAGGATGATGTAGGCGTAGGCCCACCCCACCGACAGGGACGACTCGATGAGCACGGGCCAGAAACGTCGGTGGCGCCAGGCGAACAGGGACCGGCCGTGGCGCGTGAGCACCTGGCTCAGGCCCAGGGCCCAGCGCCGGCGCTGGATCCACAGACCGCGCATCGACTGGGGCACGCGCATCCACATCACCGCGTGGGACTCGTAGCGCACGTCCCAGTGGCGCAACTGGAGCCGCCAGGTGAGATCGATGTCCTCGGTGGCCATGTCGGGGCTGTACAGGCCCACGTCGTACAGGGCGCTGCGGCGGAAGATGCCCACGACCCCGCTCATGGTCATGATGCGGCCCCACACCCGTTGGGCCCGGCGCATGAGGGAGATGATCGAGGCGAACTCGATGGCCTGCAGCTTGGACAGGAAACTCTCCCGGTTCACCACCCGCGGGTTGCCGGTGACGGCCCCGCAGCGGGGTGAGTCGAAGTGGGGGACCATGTAGTGCAGGATGTCCGGCGCGGGCTCGGCGTCGGCGTCCATGACGAAGATGAGCTCGCCCCTGGTCAGGGGGATGGCGTCGTTCAGGGCCATGGCCTTGCCCTCGTTGACGTCCTTGTGCAGCACCCGCACCCGGCTGTCCAGCAGGTAGGGACGGATGCGGTCGAGGGTGGCGTCGGTGGAGCAGTCGTCCACGACCAGCACCTCGAAGGTCGGGTAGTCCACCGCCAGCACCGCGGCCAGGGTGTTGGTGATGTTGTCGTCCTCGTTGAAGGCGGGGATGATGAACGACACGAGGGGCCTGTCCCCGGCGGCGTAGAAGGCGTCCTTCACCTCGGGGCGCACGTGCTCGCGGCGCAGGTAGAAGATGATCGCCGTGAAGATCCAGATGCCGCTGGTCACGAGGGGATACCACGCGAAGTAGACGAGCAGGGCCATGTACACCCAGGAATGCTCGACGCGCACGATGAGGCTGAGGAGGTCCATCAGAGCTCCTCCTCGGAGACGATGCGGTAGACCTTGCGCCCCTCGTCGTCCAGGGTGAGGACCACGCTGGTCGACGAGCGCAGGACCACCAGGGGCGGAGCCACCAGGGGCCGGCCCAGGTAGTCGTGGGTGAAGGTCTCCGTGGGGCTCTTGAAACCCTTGCGCCGGCCGAGACGGGCCGCCAGGCGCTTGTTGTGGAGGACCCAGGCCAGGGTCAGGAACAGGGCCACCGCCAGGAAACCCAGCAGCACGAGCACGGCCACGCCGCTGTCGGCGCTGACCTGACGGCGGGCGACCACGTACCAGTAGTAGCCGAAGAGGCACCACAGCAGGAGGGAAATGAAGACGTGCCACCCGTGGCGCATGCCGGTACTGCTCCCGGGCCGGGACCTGCGCGGGTTGACCGCGTTCCCCGAGCCGCTTAGAATACTTCTCGTACTGCTTCGCAACGGTCCCCGCCGCCGGGTGCTCCCCATCACGGAATCCCGTTATCCCCAACAGGTTTCGTCCTCGTGGGGGGTGAGTTGACCCTTTAATCGCCGACGCGCATTGGAGATAAGTTGAAAGCCAGGGAAATCCGCGCCCGTTTTCTTGCATTTTTCGCCGAACGCGGCCACACGGTGGTCGGTTCGTCGTCCCTCGTGCCCCACGACGACCCCACCCTCATGTTCACCAACGCGGGCATGAACCAGTTCAAGGGGGTCTTCCTGGGTCTGGAGAAGCGGGAGTACGTGCGGGCCACGTCGGTCCAGAAGTGCATGCGGGTCTCGGGCAAGCACAACGACCTGGAGGAGGTGGGCAAGGACGCCCGGCACCACACCTTCTTCGAGATGCTGGGCAACTGGTCATTCGGCGAGTACTACAAGAAGGAGTCCATCGCCTGGGGCTGGGAATTCCTCACCGGCGACATGGGCCTGGACCCCGCACGGCTCTGGGTCTCGGTCTACAAGGACGATGACGAGAGCTTCGACATCTGGCGCGACGAGGTGGGGGTGCCCGCCGAGCGCATCGTCCGCCTGGGGGATCTGGAGAAGGGCGACGACGAGAACTTCTGGTCCATGGCCGACACGGGCCCCTGCGGCCCCTGCACCGAGATCCACTACGACCAGGGCGAGGCCATGAAGTGCGACCACCCGGACGGGTGCTTCGTCGGCGTGTGCGACTGCGACCGCTGGCTCGAGCTGTGGAACCACGTCTTCATGGAGTTCGACCGCGACAAGACCGGCGCCCTGAACCCCCTGCCCATGAAGAGCGTCGACACGGGCCTGGGTTTCGAGCGCCTGGTGGCGGTGCTCCAGGGCAAACAGAGCAACTACGAGACCGATGTCTTCACACCCATGATCGCGAAGGTGGAGGAGATCACCGGGCGACGGGCCGAGGGGGAGGACCGCATCAGCATGCAGGTCATCGCCGACCACGCACGGGCCTGCGCCTTCACCGTGGCCGACGGGGCCATCCCCAGCAATCAGGACCGGGGCTACGTGGTGCGGCGCATCCTGCGCCGGGCAGCTCGCCACGGCCACCTGCTGGGCCTCGAGGAGCCGTTCCTGTACAAGGTGGCCGACGTGGTCGTCAGCGAGATGGGCGACGCCTATCCGGAGCTCGTCGAACGCCGCGAGCGCATCCTCGACGTCATCCGCAAGGAGGAGGAGCGCTTCGGCCGCACCCTGACCAGTGGCCTGCAGGTGTACGCCGGCTTTCGGGCGGCCATGAGCGCCGCCGGCCGCACGGTGGTCTCCGGTGAGGAGGCGTTCAAGCTCCACGATACCTTTGGTTTTCCGGTGGACCTCACGGCCGTCGTGGCCGAGGAGGACGGCTTCACCGTCGACCGGGACGGCTTCGCCGCCTGCATGGAGGATCAGCGGGCGCGCAGCGGGAGCGAGCGCGTCTTCCGCGAGGGGCTGGGAGCCTGGCAGCCCGTCGGGAATACCGACCTGGCCGGGTACCACAACACCTTCACCGGGTACGATGCCCTCACGGGAGAGGGCCGGCCCGTGGCCTTGCGCGCGGCCGGCGACCGGGTCCACCTCCTGCTCGACACGACGCCCTACTACGGTGAGTCCGGCGGCCAGGTGGGCGACACGGGGACGGTCACCCTCCGGCCCGCCGGAACGACCCTGCCGGTGGTCGACACCCAGCTGTCCAAGGAGGGCCCGGTCCTGGTGCTGGAGGGTACCCTGGACGACCTGCAGCCCGCCTTCGGGAAGGCCGAGTCTGTCGATCAGGCC
>JAUUZX010000085.1 GCA_030592025.1 bacterium
CGGCGGATAGTAGCCCCAACCCGGCCCCCACCAGCCGCCATAGTAGCCCCAGTTGTAATAGTAGAACCAGACGTCGGCCTGGACGGCGCCGACCACGAGCCACACGTCCGGGGTCACCGTGGCCGTGTCGGGCGTGACGTCCTGGAAGCCCGCCCCCAGCATCTGGCCACGGAGTTCCTCGAGGATCAACGCGTTGTAAACGGGGTCCAGGGGCTCAGCTGAGGAATCGTCGAGATCGAGAGTGATGACCTCGTCCTCCATGGCGAAGGTCATCAGACCGCCGTAATTCGCGTCAGGAATACGGACGGTGATCGTCGCACCCAGATCCGACGCATCTTCCGGTCCACCCGGATAACAGGCGCCCAGAAGGAGCAGGGCGCCGGTGAGGACCGGCAGCAGGATCCGGCTGCGCCGCGCTGCGAGATTCGTGGCAAACATGGCTAGGCACCTCCGGTGCAGGTTATATGAGACCGGGCCATGGTATCGCCAATGCCCTCCCCTCGCCACAATCAAGAACCGGCAGTCACGTTTTTGATACTTGGCTCGAAACACGATTGGCCCTATGCTTCGGGGACGCCGATAGACAAGGATGCCGCGGCAGCCCCGGAGCAGAAGATGGCCCATGCCGAATCCCGCCTGGTGATCTACTTCGCCCTGGTGGGCAATCTCCTCATCGCCGTCACCAAGTTTGGCGCCGCCGCCTACACCGGCAGCAGCGCCATGATGAGCGAGGCTGTCCATTCCCTCGTGGACACCGGCAACCAGGGCCTGCTCCTGCTGGGCCTGCACCGATCCCGACGCGCCGCCGACAGCGACCACCCCCTCGGTTACGGCAAGGAAGTCTATTTCTGGTCCTTCGTGGTGGCGATCCTCATCTTCGGCGTGGGCGCGGGCGTGTCCCTGGTCGAGGGCATCCGGCACATCCTCCATCCCCGGCACCTGCAGAACGTCTCGGTCAGCTACATCGTGCTGGCCTTCGCCTTCGTCTTCGAGGGCGTCGCCTGGCTCCTGGCCCTCAAGACCTTCCGCCGCGCCAAGGGCCGCCTGGGTTATCTGCAGGCCGTGCGCCGCAGCAAGGACCCGACCACCTTCGTCGTGCTCTTCGAGGACTCCGCCGCCATGTTGGGGATCATCGTGGCCGCCGCGGGTATCGGCCTGGGCCAATTCACCGGCTGGATGTGGATGGACGGCGCGGCCTCGGTGGTCATCGGGCTCATCCTGGCGGTGACGGCCTGGCTGCTCGCGGTCGAGACCAAGGATCTGCTCATCGGCGAGGCCGCCGACCCGGAACTGATTGCCGGCGTCAGGGAGACGGTGGCGGCGCGGCCCGAAGTGGTCGCCGTCCACGAGGTCCTCACCCTGCACATGGGGCCGGAATTCGTGCTCGTGAACCTGAGCGTCGACTTCGACGACGGACTGGACGCCGTCGGCATCGAAAAAGCGACCGCCGAGATGGTCGGACTCATCAAGGAGCGTCAGCCCCTGGTGAAGCGGGTCTTCATCAAGGCGGCCGAAGCGCCCACACCGGCCATCGGACAGGAGTGACCTTGCCCCGCCGCACCTACATCAGCGCCGCTCTCGGCATCTGGCTCCTGCTGCTGGCCCCCGCGCTGGCCCAGGAGTGGCGGATCCACAACGTGAAGCGGGGCGAGAACCTGACCCTCATCGCCAATCGCTACGGTGTCGAGGTGGCGGAACTGCGGGCCTGGAACAACCTGAGCAGCAGCCGTCTGGCCGTGGGCCAGAAGCTGCGCATCCCCGAACAGGACCAGGAATGGTACGTGGTCAAACGGGGCGACACCCTGCTGGAGATCGCCCGGGAATTCGAGATCGCCCTCGATCTGCTGCGCCGGCTCAACGATCTGGACAGCGACAACATCTTCGTGGGCCAGCGCCTGCGCCTGCGCCCCGCCCCCACGGACGAACCCGTGCACGTGGTGCGCCGGGGCGACACCCTGACCAACATCTCACGCCGCCACGGCCTGACCGTCGCCGATCTGCGGCGCATCAACGATCTGAAACGCGACGTCATCTACGTGGGCCAGCAGCTCCGTCTGCGCGAGGTCGACCGCACGGTGCACGTGGTCGAACGGGGCGACGCCCTGTCGGAGATCGCCAAGGCCTACGGCCTGACCCTGGCCGAGATCAAGGCCCTCAACAACCTCGAGAGTTCCGTCATCCACCCGGGCCAGGAGTTGCAACTGCGCACCAACGGCGCGCCGCGGCAGGCCACGTACAAGGTCAGGCGCGGCGACAACCTCACGGAGATCGCGCGCCTCCACCAGATGAGCCTGCGCGAACTGCGGGCTTTGAACGGCATCCGCGGCTCGGTTATCCACCCCGGGCAGAAATTGACGGTGCGCCCCCGCCTGGGGACGACGGCCGAGAGCGGCGAGCTGGATTGGGACGACCTCGTGGTCAGCGTTTCGGGGGTGCGGCGCTTCGACGTCGCCAACGGCCCCTACTACTGGGCCACCCCCAAGGCCACAGCCCAGCCGAGCAGCACCTACAAGGAAGAGAAGAACATCTCCCCGAAGCTGGCCTACCGCAACGCCCGCATCCTGTGGCGGCAGTTCGAGGAGACGCTCGCGGCCCAACCGCCCCTGAGCGCCCAACTGGCAGGCTGGCACTTCGTCCTGGACCCGGGCCACGGGGGCATCGACCCGGGGGCCATCGTCAAGGGGCATGACGCCGCCGGCCGACCCTACTGGGTGGTCGAGGACGAGTACGCCTACGACCTGGCCCTGCGCACGGCGGCGTTGCTGAAGCTCCATGGCGCCGACGTTACCCTCACCCTGCTCAGCTCCAACCATCTGTTGCGGAGCAACGAACCCGTGAGCCACACCTTCGTCCACGACCGGGACGAGGTCTTCAATGACGAGGCGTGGAACCGCCGCAACCGTCCTTCCGCTTGGCCCCGGGGCGGTCAGGTGTACCTCACCGAGCGCATCACCGTGGCGAAGAGGGCGTTCAAGGGCGTGCCCGCCAACCGCCAGGTCTTCCTGAGCTTCCACGCGGACAACGTGCCGGCCATCGGCGGCGCCGTGACCCTGTTCTACTACCACGGCCGCGGCCGCAGCGACACGGTCTCCCGGGACTTCGCCCGCAAGCTCCTGCCCGAAATGGGCGCCGGCGCCCGCATCAAGGGCAAGAGCCTCGGCGTCCTGCGCCAGAACCCCGCCCGCTACAAGCTCCTGGTGGAGATGCGCAACCTGGCCTACTCCGAGCACATCTGGGCCCTGCGTTACTCGGAACTGCGGCAGCGTGACGCGGAGAAGATCGTGCGGGCGTTGTTGGGGGTGGTGGGGAACGGGGTCTAGCAGGCTGTTGAAAAGCTCATTCTGGTGCCCGGTGAGTCCCGCCGTCGCTCCGCCCGGCCGGACTTCCCGCCCGATTCAAGACCGGCGGGACGCACTAAAAAAAGGACCCGGGCTTTCCCGGGTCCCTCGTCCAGCGGTCTATCCGGTCTGAGCTACCGGAACATGGCCTTCAGGGCGCCGAAATTCACCTGTTCGTTCGGAACGGCCGGGTCGCACTCGAAGCTGCCCAGCGTGAACACCGAACCACAACCGTCGTTGGTCAAGCAATCATCGAGCGCATTGGCGCCGCTGAAGGTCCAGCTGCCGATCATGAAGGTCGAACCGTCCGGCCCGGTCAAGATGACGCGCTTGGACCAGCCATCCAGGTACTCCCAGGGCTCGCCGGTTCCGTCCACGTCGATCTCGCCATGGACATCGACCACGACAGGGTCGACACCGTTCACCAGGAACAGCTCCATGGTGTCGTCGCCGTTGGTGCCCGCGGCGAAGCCGACGTCGTAGTCGGCGGCAAAGCCGAAGTAGTCGACGAAAGCCGTCGGCGTCGTGGAACTGATCTGCTCACAGTAGATGAAGGTGCCGCCGGCCACGAAGTCGGCGGGGAAGGTGTACTCGACACCGTCGGTGCCGCCGCCGTTGTTGGCGCAGCCCAGACCATAGACCGACATGTCGGCAATGTCCGCGCAAGCATAGAGCTCGACCATCTTGGGCACACCGCCGGGCAGGGGACCGTCCATAATACCGGTGATGATCAACTGGGCGTTGGCGGCGGAGGCCAGGGACAGGACGGCGAGAATCAAGAGCAATTTCTTCATGATGTTTGTCCTCCGGACAATTGGGTGTTGAGGCCACTGAAGTGATCCACGCGCGCAGGCGGATGGGATTGTCACCCGGATAGCTCCCCTCGGCGACCGCTTGATTCTACCGCCTATGCCTGTGTGGTGTCAACTCGGTGGCCCGGTTGTGGGATCGCTTGGTCGATGCGGACCATTGAGACTCCTGGTTCAAATAGTCATGAAAAATGTCGTCCGCGATATCAAACGCAAGACCCGCCGCCCCATCGAATTCCAACGCGACGTGGCGATGCGCGCCGGCGCCCGCATGTGGTGGAGTTGCCGGATCGGTTGACGCAGCGACCACCGGCAGGGACAATCCTCTCGATAGCTGCACGCCGACCGATGTCCACAACCGGCTCTCGCCGGAACGCGCCCCATCCACCGGGAGTGATCATGAAGCTGCTGAACGTTGCCATGCTGCTTTTCCTGCTCTTGCCCCCGGCTGCGGCCGCCGGCGACGACGAGTCGACGCCCCCCACCCTCGAAGGCGTCGCCGCCAGCCTCGACCGCATCATCGGCACCCTCGACGGCTACCGCCACCGCCTCGATGCCCTGGAGAAGAAGGTCGACGACGGACTCTGGTTCGACCGCCTGGGCGACGTCGCGGTCATCGACAAGGTCCGCATCTACGGCCCGCCGCGCTGGAAGGAAAAGAGCGACACGGCCATCGGCGCCGGCAACCCCCTCAAATTCTGGTGCTACGCCTTCGTCCCCCGGGACCTGGACCCATCAAAGAAGGCGCCCCTGCTGGTCTTCCCCCACGGCGGCGTGCACGGTGACTTCACGACCTACTACACCCACATCGTGCGCGAACTGCTGGCCCAGGGCTACGTTGTGGTGGCCCCCGAATACCGGGGCAGCACGGGCTACGGGCGCACCGTCTACGAGAACATCGATTACGGCGGCCTCGAGGTGGAGGACAACCACGCCGCCCGGCAGTACATGCTCGACAATTATGATTTCATCGACGGCAAACGCGTCGGCATGATCGGCTGGAGCCACGGCGGCCTCATCTCCCTCATGAACATCTTCGAGCATCCCGACGACTACCGCTGCGCCTACGTCGGCGTGCCCGTCAGCGACCTCATCGCGCGCATGGGCTACCTCGACGAGGACTACCGCGCCCTCTACTATGCCGACTACCACATCGGCGAGCAGGTCACCGACAACATCGAGGAGTACAAGCGGCGCTCGCCGGTCTGGAGCGCCCACAAACTCCAGACGCCGTTGCTGATCCACACCAGCACCAACGACGAGGACGTGAACTCCCTCGAAGTGGAGAATCTCATCAAGGCCCTGAAGGCCGAGGGCAAGGAGTTCGAGTACGAGGTCTACGAGGACTTCCCCGGCGGCCACAGCTTCGACCGTCTCGACTCGCGGGGCGCGCGGGAGGTGCGGGTGAAGGTGTACAAGTTTCTGGCGCGTTACCTGGATCCGCCGCGGGCCATCGACGACCTGGACGCACTGGGCCGGGCAGGCTACGTCGTCCCACCTGGGCTCGGATCCGGACGCTGACAGCGGCGCTTCGGTTCACCCGGCGAGGGTCGGCAAACCCGGCCTGCTGTGCTAGCATGCCGGCGAACCGCTCACCCACACCAGGAGGCCCCGTGCGCTACACCACCGACATCGTCGTCATCGACCTCGAGGCCAGTTGCCCCGCCGAGGACCAGGGCAACAACACCATCGGCCGCAGCAGCATCATCGAGATCGGGGCCGTGCGCCTGGACCGCCGCAGCCTCGAGGTGACCGGCACCTTCAGCGAACTCGTGCGGCCCGTGGAGCACCCGATCCCCCCGTTCATCACGGAAATCACCGGCATCTCGCCGGCCATGGTCGCGGAGAAAGAAACCTTCGACCAGGTCGGTCAGCGCTTCCTGGAGTGGTATGGACCGCGCAACAAGGCCATCATCGCGGCCTTCGGTGCCTACTACGACATCCCGCTGCTGCGCAAGGAATGCGACGGCCACGGCCTCGATTTCCGCAGCAGCATCGCCGGGGGCGCCTTCGACATCCGGGCCGTGGCCACGGTGTGGCTCGCCGCCAACGACCACCGCACGAGCGGGCTCACCCTGAGTTCGATCCTCGAGAAGATGGGCCTGGCCGACCGCTTCACCGCCCACCGGGCCGTCGAGGACGCCCGCGCCGCGGCCGCCGTCCTGCAGATGCACCACCTGGGCCGCGCCCTGGACTAAGGCTCGCTCCGACCACCCAAAAATTGTGCACGCGACTTCGTATCCAGCCGATTCCAGGCTGATTCATGTCTCCAACAAATCAAGCATTTGCGCACATGCCGTCGCACGCGCTTGTGCACCGACAGCACCCTCTAGCGGAATAGCGCCCAAAGACGGGAGTAAAGTGCATTTGACGTTATACCGTTTTGCGCATATGTTCATAATGAAACGAGATCATTGCGGAGGCTGCCATGTCC
>JAUUZX010000300.1 GCA_030592025.1 bacterium
GATGGAATCCGCCGGGCAGTCCCGGTAGGCCTCCTCCAACGCCGCGGGGAAGCCGTCGGTTCCAAACGCGGCCACCGCCGGCGCCATGAGTTCCCCCACGGCCGGCAGGTGGGCCGCCACACGGGATGCGAACCACACGGGGTTCCACACAAAGATGCCGCCATTCCAGAAATGGCGACCATCGGCCACGTAGCGCTGGGCCGTGGCACTGTCAGGCTTCTCCACGAACGCCTCGCCGGCCTGGAAACCGTCGCTGTCGACGGCCGCACCGGTCTGCAGGTAGCCATAGCCGGTTTCGGGTCGGTCGGGGCGGATACCGAGGGTGACGACCGTCTCGGTGGTGGCTGCGCGGGCGAAGGCCATGGCCAATTGGCGGGTAAAAGCCCCGGCATCGGGAATGTGGTGGTCGGCGGGCAGCAACGCCACCGGCGCACCCGGAGCCAGACAGCCGGCAAGCCCCACACCGAGGACGGCGCAGGGTGCGGTGTTGCGCCCCACCGGCTCCCCCACCACGTGGTGGGCCGGCAGTTCGGGCAACTCGCGGCGCACGTCATCGACCAGGTCGGCCCCGGTGACCACGAGCACCCCTTCGGGACCCACCAGGGGGGCCACCCGCTCGAAGGTGTCGCGCAGCAGGCTGCGGTCGGTCGCCAGCGGGAGCATCTGCTTGGGTCGCAACGCGCGGCTGAGGGGCCAGAAACGCGTGCCCCGCCCCCCCGCCATGATAACGCAGACGCCGGGGACCGGCGTTCCCGCCGGTTCGTCGGCGCGGGACGTCACGGCGTCACCTCGCACATCAGACCTTGACGACCCAGACCTTGGCCGGGACTTCCACCTCGGCGTGCAGGCGAATCGCCACGGTGTACACGCCCAGCTGCTTGATGGGCTCCTCGAGTTCCACCTGGCGGTGCTCGATGGTCACCTCATCGGTCGTGAGCTTCTCGGCGATATCCCGCGTGGTGACCGAACCGAAGAGCTTGTCCTCGTCATCGGCCTGCACGCTGAGGGTGCACGAGAGCTCGCCCAGCTTGACGGCCAGCTCGGCCGCGCCCGCCTTGCGCACCCCGTCACGCTTGGCCTCGAGGCGCATGTGCTCATCGACGACCTTGCGGACGCCCTTGCCCGCCTCGACCGCGAAGCCCTGGGGGATCAGATAGTTCCGGGCGTAGCCCCGGGCCACGGACACGGTCTCGCCCATGTCACCCAGGTTGTCCACGCTCTGCATCAGGATCACGTCCATTTTACCAACCACCTTTTATGGTTCCACCGCCCGGAGGCGGTTGGAGCCCGCGGGCTCCCGCACCGTCAATCTTCACTCTTTCCGGTTCCCCGCCCGTCGTCCCCCGTCTCCGGTGGGCGGTCGAGTCCCCGCAGGTCCAGCCACTGATCGGCCAGGCCCAACGTCACGCCACCGACAAGGATCAGCGGTGTGGCGAACAATCCCATCATGGTCCAGAAGACCACGCGTCCCAGGGGCGACAGCAACCGCGCCGACACGTGGAACTGGACCGCCACGCCCTGGATGCTCAGCAGCAGGGCCGACAACAGGGCCAGGTTCAGACCCACGGCCATCGCCTCGGGACGGCGGGTGACCAGAAGCCCCACACCGACCGCAAGGGTCCACACCAGGTAGAACGGCAGACGCCAGCGGATGAACGGTGGCGGTCGCCAGGACGGCACCCTCCAGCCGAAGATCCTCACCACGAGCCAACTCAGGACCAGGACCATCAGCCCCTGCCCGAGCAGCCCCCCGACCAGGATGAACGGATAGATCCGCGCCATCAGGTCGAGCGCCTTACCCAGTCGCGCTTCTTCGGTCGCCAAGGCGGCCTCGCGCTGGGTCTCATCGGCCGTTGCCGGGAGGGTCTCCTCCAGCATCGGCCGCAATTCTTCCTGGATCATGTCGAGTTGCTCGCCGACGGGCAATTCGACAACGCTCCAAATGGTCAGCGGCAACAGCACCAGCGCAATGCCGGCGAGAGCCGCGTCCAGCCGCCAACGGGCGCCGAGCGCGAAGCCCGCCACCAATCCGGCAGCCATGTGGGACGCCAGAGGCCAAACCGCCCCGCCCGGCAACAGCAGCAGCGCCGGCACGAGCCACGCGGCCGCGGCCAAAAGGACCAGGCGATGCGGCCGGGCCGCTATCACCGCGCCACCCCAGAGTACCGATACCACAATGGGCACAGGCACCAGGAGCAGGGCCAACAGACCCGCCGCCATGTCACCGAGCACTGCCTCGTTCGACGCCGCGTCGAAGAGGAGGCAGGCCAGCATCGTCACCGTTGCCGCCACCAGGGGCGGCAGGTATCCCGGCCAAGGTCTGCGCACGCATCCGCTCCGTCGCTAGCGGTAATATTCCTTCACGAAGGGCAGCAGGGCCAGGTGCCGGGCGCGCTTGATGGCGACCGCCAGCGGACGCTGGAACTTCGGGATGGTGCCCGTGTTGCGCCGCGGGGCAATCTTGCCGCGCTCGGTCACGAACCGCCGCAGGAACTCGTCATCCTTGTAATCGATGGCGACCATACCGGTCTTCGAGAAGAAACAGACCTTCTGTTTCCCGTGGCGCCTTTTCTTCTTCTTCTTCTTGATCCGCATGTTCTTGCGGGCCATGGCTCAATCCTTTCGCGAACCCGCGCTACGCACAATGGGGCGCAGCCGCGGTCGTTTGCCTGCTTGCGGCGGTTATTCGCCGGCCGCCGTCTTCTCCGAGTGGGCCTCGCGCCGCTTGGCGATGGCCGCGCGGTTGCGCTCCTCCCACTCATCATCGACGACCACGAGGTGCCGCAACACCTGATCGTCCAAACGCAGGAACTTGTCCAAATCGTTGCAGGCCGTGCCCTTGCTCCGGAACTTGAGGAACATGTAGTTCCCCTTGTTCTCGTGAGCGATCTCGTAGGCGAGACGACGCACGCCCCAGTGGTTCTCAAGGGTCACTTCACCCTCATGGGCGGCGATGATCTCCTTGACGCGCTGGACGCGGTTCTCCATCTCGGCCTCCGGTTGGTCGGCCTTCAGGATGAACGTAAGTTCGTACTTCTTCACTGGTAACACCTCCCTCCGGACAGAACGACCCGGGTCACTTTTCGCCGCCGTGAACCGCTTGGATCACGCCCGACGTCAGCCCGGGTAGGGATGGTATGCCTCCAGCCATCTGCTGGTTATGGCGTTTTTTTTATCGCGAGGCCATGCCCGTGCGTCGAAAAACGCCCGGCAAACCCTACGCTGCTTCAGCGACCGCGGAATATACCCTTTGAGGGGCCGTGGCGCAAGCCGATTCGTCAATCCTCGTCCGCCGGCGGCCTCACGCGGCGGTTGAAACGGGCGATCGTGTCCTCCAGGCCATGAATGAGCCAGTGGTCCACGGCGTCGGCCGCCCGCAGGATCATCGCCTTGGCGGCCTCCTGCTCATCGGGCTCGAAAGGCGCCAGGACATGGTCGGGCCAGTCCTCCGGCGCCACCTCCCCCACCAGGGGCGCCACGCCCAGGCGCAAGCGTGGGAAAACCTCGCCGCCCAGGTGCTCGATGAGCGATCCCAGGCCGTTCTGCCCGCCGCTGCTTCCGCGGGCCCGCAGCCGCAGGGAGCCCAGGGGCAGAGCCAGATCGTCGCAGACCACGAGGGGACGCACCGGTGCCGGCATGTCCTCCTCCGTTCCCTCGGGCTCCTGGGTTCCCTCGGACTCCTGGGTTTCCTCGGGCTCCACGGCCACCCCGGTTACGGCCACGCCCTCCTGCCGACTCCAGTCACCGAGGCCCTCGCCGCTGAGGTTCATGTACGTCATGGGCTTGATCAACACGAGCCCCGCCGTCGGGTCCGCCGCCGCCGTCCAGGCGCCGTCCACC
>JAUUZX010000040.1 GCA_030592025.1 bacterium
CCCTGGGACATCCAGGAAGTGTTCGTCGGCGGACGCCCGGTCTATCGCTGCGGCGATGCGGCGCCCGTGAACCCGAAGATGCTGCAGGAAACGGCCGCCCGCATATGGAAAGCCATGGTTCGCTGAATCGTTCGGCCCGCTCAACCCCGGGGCGCAAGTGCCCCTTTGACAACAAGGTCACGAATTTGATATAATAGCCCGGTGATGAGCCACACTGGCTTGTCTCGACTCTTTGATGCCTGAAGGTGAGGCCACCATGCTTCGTGTGTTCACGTTGATCCTGCTGATGGGATGCGCCGCCCTGGCGTCCGCCCAGACCAGCGATCTCATGATCTCCGAGTACGTGGAGGGCGCCGGCTACGACAACGCCATCGAGATCTACAACGGCACCGCCCACACGGTGAACCTCGGCGGCTACACCATCGACCGCTACTCCAACGGTTCGACCGTCGCCATCTCCATCGCCCTCGACGCCGTCGACATCGGCTCCGGCGACATGCACGTCCTGGCCTACGACTCCTTCAGCCAGCCCGACCTGGTCAACCAGTTCAGCAGCGACCTGAACTTCGACGGCAACGACGCCGTGGTCCTCGCCCACAACGGCGTGCCGGTGGACCGCATCGGCCGCGTCGGCGAAAACCCCGGTGACTACTGGTTCTGCAACGACGGCACGACCCAGAACCACACCCTGCGGCGCTTGCCCGACGTGTGCACGGGCTCGACAGACATCGCCGGTGTTTTCGACCCCTGCGATGAGTGGATGTTCCTGCCCAGCGGGACGCTGTCAGGCCTGGGCAACCACAACGCCGACTGCGGCACGGTGCCCGTGGCCGGGGGATCCTGGGGCGCGATCAAGGCTAATTTCAGGTAGGGATTCCTGGACGACGATTCGTGACGGGGTGCCCGGCAGGGTGCCCCGTTCCTTTTGCCGGTCGGGGCCTCACGCCCTGCGCAAGGCGCGCCGACTCAGCGCCGACACGACATCACCGGCCACCACCAGCACCGCGGCCAGGAGCACGAAGTAGAGCAGGTCGTCGTAGTGGTTCCGCGCCCGACTGTCCATGATCCAGTAGCCCAGGGACGACATGCCGAGCATGCCCAGGACCGTGGCCTCCCGCACGCAGGTTTCCCAGCGGTAGAAAACGTAGAGCAGGTAGCGGGGCAGGGCCAACGGTAACAGCGACGCCGACGCCACCTGCCAGCGCGTGGCCCCCAGGCCCCGCAGCGCCCCGGGGGCGGCGGCGCCCGTGTTCTCGATGACCTCCGCGCCGAGCTTGCCCAGGATGCCCGTGTTGTGGAGAGCCAGGGCGAGCACCATGGGCCAGGCCGTGGGTCCCAACAGGGCCAGCAGCAGGAAGGCCCACACGTACTCGGGCACCGATCGCAGGAAGATCAGCACGAGCCTCGTGGCCCCGACCACCACCTGCCAGGCCAGGCGCCGGGCGCGGGACGGCGGTCGCCCGCCGGGCAGGAAAGGTCGCGGACGGGCGAAGGTGCGCGCCGCCGGCAGGCTCACCAGGGCCCCGGCCACCGCCGCCAGGGCCATGGCCGCCAGGCCGATGGCCAGGGTCGCGGTGAGGGCCTCCGCCCCGGCCCGGTCCCAGAGATCCGCCGACCAGGCGAGAACCGCCGCCGTGTCCCACCCCCCTTCCTGGACCGGCCATGGCCGCACCTCCCCCAGGAACCGCTGGAGGTTGGCCAACCGGCGGGGCGAGCCCCAGTCCGCCGCGCCAAAGCCGCCGACCAGCCAGCTCAGCGACGCCATCGTTACCAGCAGCCCCACGCTCCACCGCACGAACGGACGCCGGGGGCGCTCGCGCCGCAGGTGGCGAACCTTTTCCCAGCGGGCCGTCACGTCGCCAACTCCCGGCGCAGGCGGCCGCTCCACCAGTCGACCAGCGCCACCAGGGCAAACAGCGCGTAGAGGTAGGTCCAGACCTCGCCGTAGTGGAGGTTCTCGAAGGACGCGGACAGGTGGTAGCCCAGGGTCGGGAAGCCGAAAAAACCCAGCACCGCCGACGAGCGCAGGGCGCACTCGAAGCGGTAGAAGGTGTAGGCCAGCAGATCCGGCGCGGCCCGGGTCAGCAGGCCCCACTGGAGGCCCGCTTGGCGATGGGCGCCCGCCAGGATGAGCGCATCGCTGGCCTCGCGAGGCGTCTCGTCGAGCATCTCCGCAAAGACCTTGGCCAGGGTACCCGTGTAGGGCAGGGCGATGGCGATGACCGCCACCACGGGGTCCATGCCGAAGGCGGCCAGCAGCAGGACCGCCCACACCAGTTCGTGGACCGACCGCAGCAGGGCGGCCACCCCCCGCGCCGCCACCCCGACGATGGTGGGCACGACGCCGGTCCGCCAACTCGACGCGCCAAGCAGCCCGAGCAGGAGGCCGGCCGGCACCATGAGCGAGACGGCCGCCGCCGCGAAGACGACGGTCATGCCCGCCGCCCGCAGCGTCTGCTGCGCCAAGCCCCACGGCCCTGCGCCCTGCCATCCGCTTTCGAAGACCAACGCGGGCCGCAACGCCCGGCCGAAGAACTCTCCCGCCAACCGCAGGCCGCCCGCACCGGGCCAGAGCCCGTCCGGGGTCAGGTCGAGGCGCCAGGCAGCCCACACCGCCGCCAGGATCAGCAGGGTGACCAGCACACCACCGGTGCCCAGGGAGCCGGGACGACGCCGGGACGGCAGGTCAATCCTCATAATGGAGCCGCCCGGCGTAGAGGTCCTCCAGGTCCGCGGCGGTCACCGCTTCGACGGGGCGGTCGAACACGATGCGGCCGTCGCTCAGGCCCACGACCCGGGGGAAGAACTCCCGCACCAGGAGGGGATCGTGGAGACTGACGGCCAGGGTCAACCCCCGCTCCCGCGCCAACTCCGTCAGCAGGTGCAGGACGGCCCGGGCGCGACCGGGGTCCACGCTGGCCACGGGTTCGTCCGCCAACAGCATGTCCGGCCGCTGGAAGAGGGCCCTGGCCACGGCCACGCGCTGGGCCTGACCGCCGCTGAGCCGATCGACCCGCTCGTACATCTTCTCGGGGATGCCCACTTGCTCCAGGAGAGCATGCACCTCGAGCAGGTCGTCGCGGCCGGGCCGCAGGAAGAGCTTCCAGGTGCCGAGCAGGGAACGCCGACCCAGGGATCCGCTCAGGACGTTCTGGGAGACCCGCAGATTGGGCACCAGGCGCAGGTCCTGGTGGACGAAACCCACCTGGCTGCGCAGACGGCGCAACTCGCCACCGGTCAGCGTCGCCAGATCGGCCCCATCGACGAGTACGCGGCCCGCGCATGGCTCCACCCCGCCGTTGAGGAGCCGCAGCAGGGTCGTCTTGCCGGCGCCGCTGGGACCGACCAGCGCGAGGGACTCGCCGGGGCCGACCTCCAGGTCGATGTCCGTGAGGACCGGGCGCCCACCCAACTCCACGCCCACGCCGTGCAGCGCGAAGCCGCAGCCGGTCGTCACCGCACCATGCCCAGGCGGCGGGCCACGTCGGCGATGCCCGCGAAATCCTCGTCGTGGGCGGGGATCAACCGTCGCCGTGGCAGGGCCGCCAGCAGGGCCGGATTGTCGATGCCCGTCAGCACGTCGCGGAGCCCCTCGGTGAACCCGTCGCCAAAGCGTTCCTCGAGGTCGGGGTGGGCCGTGAAATTGTAGTCGGCGAAGGTCGGGGTGCGCCAGATCACGCGGCAGATGTCGGGGTCGGTCGTGCCCTCGGCCACGCGGCGGTCGTACACCTTGTAGTTGACGACGCCGGTCTGGAAGCGTCCGGCCTCCACGAGTTCGCAGGTCTTGTCGTGGCTGCCCGAGAACCCGAACGGACGCGCGAAGAACTCCGCCGGCGACCGGCCTCCATGCTGCATGATGAAATACTCCGGCATGAGGCGGCCCGAGGTCGAGCTCTCGGAACCGAAGGTGAAGGTCAGGCCGGCGATGGTCGCGGGGAACGCGTCCCCCGCTTCGATCCCGGCGTCCACATGGGCGATGAAGTAGGAGTAGTAATGGGGGTCGGCCTCGCCCTGGGCAATGGCGTGGGCACCGGGCACGGCCGCGCGGGCCTGCACCCCGGTCAGGCCGCCGAACCAGGCCAACTGGATGTCGCCGTTGCGGAACATCTCCACCGTCGCCTGGTAGTCGCGGGCCGGGACGTAGGCCACGGGCACCCCCAGCCGTTCGCTGAGGTGGGCGGTCAACGGCGCGAAGCGCTGGCTCAGTTCGGTGGTGTTCTGGTCGGGGATCGCCGTGTAGCGGAGCACGGGCTGGTCGGCGGCGGTGTTGTCCTTGGATCCGCCGCACCCGGCGACGGTGGCCAGCATCAGGGCCGGCAGCAGCCAACATTTCAAACGCATGGTCGTCCCTTCGTGGTGGTCGGACCGTCTAGATGAAGTCCCAGATCGAGCCATCGAGGCCGTCCTGAACCGCGATCCCCATGGACGTGAGTTCACCGCGCAGACGGTCGGCTTCGTCCCAGTCCTTGGCCCCGCGCGCGGCCTGGCGGGCGGTGAGCAGTTCCTCCACCCGCCCGGTGTCCAGGTTGATGCGCGCCGCCTTGGCGTCACGTCGGCGGGCCAGCCACGCGGGAGCGTCCTCACCGAAGCAGCCGAGGATCGTCACGACCTGCGCCATGTCCGTCACGAAGCGCTCCACCGTCGCCCAGCGGACAGCCTTGTTCACGCCCTTGCCCCCGGCCAGCAGGCCGTTGACCTCATGGAGCGGTTTGCTCAGGGCCCCGAGGGCCCCGCTGGTGTTGAAGTCGTTGGCCATGTGCCCGAGGAAGGCCGCGAGCATGCCGGCCGTATGCTCCGCCGACGGCTCCTCGTTCCCCGGCTTTTTGGCGTTGTCCAGGAGGGCGCGGGCCTGGGCCAGGGTGCCGTACACGTAGGCGAGGCGATCCTCGGCCTCCTCGAGGCCCGGGAAACGCACGCGGCGGCGCAGATCCTCGGCCGAGGTCTTCGCGCCGCAGGCCTGGCAGATACCGCTCTCCTGCTCGGCGCGGACCAACTCGTGGCCGCAGGAGGGGCAGTCCACCTCGAGATCGAAGTTGAGCCCGCTGCGGTAGTGGACCGTCAACAGGAAGTAGCGCACGGTCTCGGTGTCGTAGAGCGCGGTGATCTCGCGGGTCGTGAAGAAGTTGCCCAGACTCTTGGACATCTTCTCGCCGTCGAAGTTGATGAAGCCGTTGTGCACCCAGTAGCGGGCGAAGGTGTCCTCGCCGTGGGCGCCCTGGCTCTGGGCGATCTCGTTCTCGTGGTGGGGGAAGATGAGGTCCCGCCCACCGGCGTGGATGTCGAAGCTGTCCCCAAGGTGGGTCGAGCTCATGGCCGAGCACTCGATGTGCCAGCCGGGACGGCCCGGGCCCCAGGGGCTCTCCCAGGACGGCTCACCCGGTTTGGCGGCCTTCCAGAGGGCGAAATCGAGGGGCGTCTCCTTGCGCTCGTCCACGTCGACGCGGCTGCCCGCGCTCTCGATCATCTCCTCGATGTTGCGTTTGCTGAGCTTGCCGTAGCCCGCGAAGCTCCGCACCCGGTAGTAGACGTCGCCCTCGACCTCGTAGGCCAGGCCCTTGTCCACCAGGGTCTGCACCAGGCCCACGATCTCCTCGAGATGACCGCTCACCCGCGGCTCCACGTCGGGCTCGAGCATGTTCATGCCGGCCAGATCGCGGTGGTACTCCATGGTGTACTTCTCGGCGAGTTCCGCCGCCGACAGGCCTTCCTCGGCGCTGCGCGCGATGATCTTGTCGTCGATGTCCGTCACGTTGCGCACGTACTTGACCTCGTAGCCCGCGTAGCGCAGGAAGCGCACCATGATGTCGGGCACGATGGCCGCGCGCAGGTTCCCCAGATGGGTCAGGCCGTAGACCGTCGGGCCGCAGCAGTACACGCCGCACTTCCCGGGCTCGATGGTCTCCAGCGGATTCTTGGCGCCGGTGAGGGTGTCGAAAAGATGGATCTGCGGCGTCACCGTCTCGGGCATGGCATGGACCTCGTGGGAAAACCGGAAAGGGCAAGGCGATGGGCAGAATGTAGTACGACCGGACGATACCGACCAGTCCCGATCAGGGCGCCGCCCGGAAGAGATCGAGCAGGGCACGGGCAGCCGCCGTCGCGGGCATCTCGCCGCGGGCCACGGCACCTTCGAGGGCGTCCACCTGACCGGCGACCGCCGGGTTCCCGCGGAACATCGCCAGCAACCCCTCCTCCACGAGGGACCTCACCCAGGCCATCTCCTGCCCGGACCGCCGCTGGGCGAACACGCCGCTGTCCCGGGTCGTCGCGGCGAAGTCCTGCACCAAGCGCCACAGGTCGTCGATGCCCGCACCGGTGCTCGCCGAGCAGGTCAGCGCCGGCGTCCGCCAGCCTTCCGTGGCGGGGCGCAGGTAGTGGAGCACCCGCTCGAACTCGGCACGGGCCACCTCGGCGGGAGCCCGTCCGGGGCCGTCGGCCTTGTTGATGAGGATCGCGTCGGCCAACTCGACGACGCCCTTCTTGATGCCCTGCAGCTCGTCCCCCGCACCGGCGATGAGCACGAGCAGGAAGAAATCGGTCATGGAGCGCACGACGACCTCGCTCTGGCCCACCCCCACCGTCTCGACGAGGACCACGTCGTAACCGGCGGCCTCGAAGAGCACGATGGTCTCGCGGGTCTTGCGGGCCACACCACCCAGGGTACCGCCGGCGGGCGAGGGCCGGATGAAGGCGCTGGGGTCGGCGGCAAGCTTCTCCATGCGGGTCTTGTCGCCGAGGATGCTGCCGCCGCTGACGGCGCTGCTCGGGTCGACCGCCATGACGGCCACCCGGTGACCCGCCAGGGTGAGCCGCGTGCCGAGGTCCTCAATGAGGGTGCTCTTGCCGGCGCCCGGCACGCCCGTGATGCCGACACGCAGGGCCTCGCCCCGTCGGGGCAGCAGGCGGGTGAGCATCTCCTGGGCCAGGTCCTGATGGGCGGCGGCGTTGGATTCGACGAGGGTGATGGCCCGGGCGAGCACGACCCGGTCGCCCGCGCACACGCCGTCCACGTACTCGTCCACCGACAGGAGACGGCGGCCCGGGGAGGCGGGGGCCCGGCCGCGGGATGTCGCGCCGGGGAGACCGTCGTGACCGCCGTCCACGCCCGGGCGGACGTGCAGGGCGGAGGGGTCGTCGGGCTTGTCGGGTCGTCGTGTCATGGCTGGCCTCTCGCGCACGGGGATGTCCAACCGGGAGACTAACCTGCGGCCCGGCTTCCCGCCCCCAAAAAAACCAGCGACCCGTCCGCTCGACCGGAAGCCCCGGTTGCGGCATGATGACGTTGGGGCGGGAGAGCCGCCCCGGCGTTCGCATGGCGGCAGGCTGTCAGCGGGTCAACACCATGCGTTGCACGCCGGCAAGGGTCCCATCGGCGATGAGCCGACAGAGATAGACCCCCGACGGGACCTCCCGCCCCAGACCGTCACGCCCGTCCCAGTTCGTTTCGCGAAAGCCGTCGCTCCTGGCCCCGCGCAGCAGTTCGCGGACCTTCCGCCCGCGCAGGTCGTAGATCGTCAGGTCGATCCTGGTCGGACCGGATGTCTCGTAGGCGATCGAGACCTGCGGGTTGAAGGGGTTCGGCCAAGGCGGAATCAGCCTCACGCCGGGCCGAACACCGATCGGGCCGACCGGACTCGTCCCCGTGTTGCTCTCGTGGATCAAGTGGGTGCGGTCGACCATGACCCCCTGGGTGATCGTCTGCACGGTCCCGCTCGGCCAGGTGATTTCGAGGGTCTCGACGGCGGCCGCGGCGAGATCCCCGAGGCCGAAGTGCGCGGTCGGTTCGTGGAACGAGTACCAGTGCGAACTGCCGGTGACCTCGCGCACCTGGCTGAGGCCGTCGGACACCACGCGGATGCGGGCGCCCACGCCGGCGGCGTTGGACGCGGACCCGCGCAGGTCGATGTCGAGCCAGTGCCTGGCGTTGCCGATATCGTTGCGATACAAGCGTGGGATGTTGAGGTAGACGGCGAGGGCCAGATCCGTGTCGCCGTCGTCATCGTAGTCGGCCCAGGCGGCTCCGTAGACCAGGCCGGCGTGGTCGATCGCGCCGGAGGCCACGTCCGTGAACGTGCCGTCGCCTTCGTTGCGGAAAAGGTGGTTGTACGAATTGTTCACGAAGAGGTCGAGATCCCCGTCGTTGTCGTAGTCCACCCAGGAATTGGACCGGCCGCCGTTGGCCAGCGCTCCGGTCGCCACGTCGGTGAAGTTCCAGTCCCCGTCGTTGCGCATGAGTAGGCTCGGATCACCTTGGCTGCCGGTAATGTGCACGTCGAGGTCCCCGTCGTTGTCGTAGTCGCCCCAGGCCTGGGCGAGATGATAGCCCGGCAGGGCGAG
>JAUUZX010000406.1 GCA_030592025.1 bacterium
CAATTGCTGTTACGCTTCTTGCAGTTAGGATCTTTGGAGAGAGTGGAGTTATTGAGACTCTGATGATCCCTTATTCTGTTTTGGGAATCACTATTACTTCTGCAATCCCATTTCTTATCTATACATTTTTTGTCTATCAGTTTGATGAGTTTGAGCATTCAATTATTCGAAGGGTTCTTTGGGCATTTTTTATTATATGTCCGCCGACCACGGTCAGCCCGAAGTGCCGGGTCATCTGCACGAACGGGGCATCGACACGGCCGGCTACTTCGATACCGGGGCCCTGGACAGGACTCCGGCCATCATGGCCCTGAAGAAGAAGTTCGGCATGGGCGAAGAGCTGATCACAGCCTTCTTCCAGCCCTACCTCTATCTCGACCACGACCTGATCCTGGCAAGGGGCTTGGACCGGGCCGAGGTGGAGGAGGCCGTCGCCGCGGAGCTCCTGAAGTTCGACGGCGTCGCCTTCGCCGTATCCAGCACGGCACTGCGCACGGGCAACCTGCCCGACACCCTGATGATGCGCTCGATCCTGCACAACTTCCACCCGAAGCGCTCCGGCGACATCTACCTGGTGTTCGAGCCCAATGTCTTCATCAATGACTTCGACGGCTTGGTGGTGGCTTCGACCCACGGTTCGCCCTGGCGCTACGACACCTTCGTGCCGGTGATCTTTGCCGGAGCCGGCCTCCCGGCGGCGAAGGTGAATCGTCCTGTCACTCCCTACGATATCGCGCCGACGCTCGCGAATTACCTCGATGTGAAGCCGCCTTCAGGCGCCATGGGCGAACCGCTCCTGGAAGTCCTGGAGTAGCAGGGGACCGCACCCATTCGAACGAGATCAGGAGAACAACAAATGAAGTACCCCGAATTCTTCGACGCCATCGAGTCCATCGAACTTCAGGACAACCTGTCGGCATTGCTCGGCACGTTCACCGGTGGGCGCGTGGAGTTCCGCTACCTCGACGTCGTCAAGAGCGCCGGGCACAGCTGCCCTACGGTGGCGGGCGCCTACCTGATGACGCGCGAGGGATTGAAGGCCCTCTACAAGGATGAGCTTCCGGTCAGGGGAGAGATCTTCGTCTCCTTCGCGGAGACCAGCGAAGAGGGCGTGGCCGGTGTGATCGCCAATGTGGTGACCCAGATCACCGGGGCCACCACGACCATGGGCTTCAAGGGAATCGGCGGCAACTTCGCCCGTCATGGCTTGATGGAGTTCGAGGCCGACGTCAACGCCAGCGTGCGCTTCAAGCGGCTCGACACGGGCGAGAGCGTGGATGTGGTCTACGATCCGAGCGGGATCAAGGGCGATCCACGCCAACAGGAACTCATGCAGAAGATCATGCAGGGCGTGGCGACGCCCGAGGACAAGAAGAGCTTCGGCAGCCTCTGGCAGACGAGGGTCGAGGCGATCTTCGGCAATGTGGACGAGGTCATCACGATCAAGTCGTGAATCTTCCTGGGGCGAAGCCGCTCAGAACGCTTCGCCCAACGAAAGGAAGAACCCCGAATCCCCGTTCCCGAAGCCGAAGTCCATGCGGATATTTAGCCGCTCCCGGGGATCCAGCATGTAGCGCAACCCGAAGCCGGCCGACCACAACTCGCCGGCCAGGGTGAGCTTTGCCGGTGAATCGGCCACATCGCCGACCCCGGCGAAGGCCACGGCTCCAATCCTTCTCCCCAGATGGCTGCGGCGCAGTTCGACTCGGGCCAAGGCGCGGGTCCGGTCCAGGTACAGGCTACCGCGGTAGCCGCGCAGGCCGGAGTCCCCGCCGAGGCGAGGCAGGATGAAGAACGGCGGTTCCCCTTCCAGCCGCGTGGTCAGGTACTGCCCGGCGAGGACCAGGTCCTTCCCGACCGTCCGGTAACCGCGCAGATCGAGGCCGTATTCCTGGTAGGTGTAGTCGCTGCCGAGGTCCGCGCCGCCGAAGCGGGCGCTCGCCTGCAGCCACCAGCCGCGGTCCGGAGCCCAGAGGTTGTCGCGGCTGTCCAGGGCCAATGTGGGCCCCAGCGCCGAGAGCCAGGTGTTCTCCGTCCCGTTGATGGCGCCGCCGGCCAGCAGGCCGTCCGGGTCTATCTCGGCCAGGCGGTGCTTCATGAGCCGATGACCCAGGCCCAGGCGCCAGTCGTGCCACACCCGGCGGTTGTAGTCCAGATCCAGGCCTATCTGTTCGGAGGTGTAGTCCTCATCGATGTCCGGGTCCACCTCGCGGCCGATGCCGTAGAACTGGTCGGGGAACTTGACGTAGTTGGGGGTGAAATTCAGGGCGTTGCGGTTCTTGTCCCAATTCAGGTTCGTGCCCAGATAGACCATGATCTGGTTCTTCGAGGTGTAGATGAAGACCGGGCTGAAGACGGACGGGCGCCCCTCCGCATACTCGGGCTCCAGATAGAAGAAGCGCATGACGACGCCGCCCAGCATCATGCCCGTATCCGGGGTGTAGCCCAGTACCGGCAGCAGGACGGTGTTGCCGGTGGGAACGGCCAGGCTGTCGGCGGCGGCGGGTTCCTGGGCGCGGGACGCTCCGGCCCCGACCGCCAACATGGCGCCCAAGGCCGATGCCGCGAGGTGTTTGAACAAGTCTCGAGTCCTCCATTGAAGAATCAGTTGGCGAGATACAACCCCGCGCCCGGTCCCATGGGCAGGCCGAGCAGCAGCCAGACCACGAGCAGGACCATCCAGGCCACGGTGAAGGCCACCGAGTAGGGAAGCATGGTGGCGATCACCGTCCCGATGCCGGCCTTGGCGTCGTACTTCTGGACGAAGGCCACGATCAGGGCGAAGAACGACATCATGGGCGAGATCATGTTCGTCGTGCTGTCACCGATCCGGTAGACGCCCTGCACCAGCTCGGGGGTGTAGCCCAGCAGCATGAACATGGGCACGAACACCGGCGCCATGAAGGCCCACTTGGCCGACGCGCTGCCCATGGACAGGTTGATGGCCGCTGCCAGGATGATGAACGACAGCATCAGCGGTATCGACCCCAGCCCCGAAGCCTTCAAGGCACCGGCACCCTTGATGGCCAGGATCATGCCGAGGTTCGTGTACTTGAAGTAGGCCACGAACTGGGCGGCGAAGAACACCAG
>JAUUZX010000407.1 GCA_030592025.1 bacterium
CCCCGTGGGTGTGGGGGGGGGGTTTTCCGCCCGGTCTGGCTACTGGGCCCCACAAACCTGTGCCGGTTAACCCCCGGGCCGCCGGCCGTGTACATCGGGGCATTTTTGTGGGGCCACCTGTCGCCTGACGGAGCTGATCTCCCCCCCCTCTCACCAAGGGGGAGCTCGGTTGCCACGGGTGGGCTTCGGCCCTGCATGCACAACGACCCCCGGTAATCCGCAGGCCGCAGGCCGAGGACATCCGGGGGTCGTTGTGCATGCTGGGCCGAAGCTCCTACTCCTTGGTAACCGAAGCCTTCTCCACGATCACGCCATAGCGGTAGCCGGCGCCGAAGTCACGGTCCACGGAGAGGGGGCCTTCGACGATGACCATGTCGCCCACCTGCACCACCGCGTCGGTGGTGATGGTGAGGTCGTGGGTGCCCTCGGTGCCGGAGCCGTCCTGGATGTGCACCCAGTTCGTGCCCATGATGTTGGCCGAGAACTTCACGACCCGGGCGCGGATCTTCACGGTCTTCCCGCTCAGCTCGACGGCCTTGTTGTGGACTTCGGCGACGGTCTGTCCGCCGGCGGCCTTCTCCACGCCCTGGACGCTCGCGTTCTCCAGGGTCATGTGGGACTTGGCCTCACCCGTCGAGGCGCCGAAGTCGGCGCCCATGGTGGGCATACCGTCGCTGGGGGCGTGGCCGTGGCCGTCGTCGTGCTCGATGCCGCCCACGAAGTAAACCACGTCGAAGGTGCGCTCGAGGGCCTGGCTGGTGAAGTCGGCCATGGCCATGCCGGCCTGCATCATGACCTTGTCGCCGACGGCGACCTCGGTCTGGGGACCGGCCACCCACTGCTGCTGGCCGTCCATGTCCAGGAGCACGTAGGTGTAGGTGGCGGCGTCCATGGTCTCGGCGACGGTGCCGCGCCAGACGTTGTCGTCCGCCGCGGGGGCGGCGGCGTGGTGCTCGGTGGTCGGGTCGGCGGCCGGGGCCGCCTGCTCCTCCATCTTGTTGTCACCGCAGCCGGCGGCCGCGACGAGCAGGATCATGGCGCTGATCAGCATCAGATTCTTCAAGGTCATCCTCCTACCGGGAAAAGACCGCGGACCCGCGGGGCCGCACGACGTTGTGTGCCAGCCAAAAATAGGTCCATCCAGGCACCGAATCAAATAGGATCAGACCGCACCGGGCTTGCCCAGCAAACGGAACATCTCCCGCTTGTAGGTCTCGACGCCCGGCTGATCGAAGGGATTCACCCCCAGCAGGCGTCCGCTGACGGCCACCGCCTTCTCGAACAGGTAGATCAGGGCGCCGATGGTCTCGGGGGTGACCCGGTCCAGTTCGATGCTCGTGCAGGGTACGCCCCCGGCCAGATGGGCGCTGCGGGTGCCCTCGTAGGCCTTCCAGTTGATCTCGTCGAGGGACTGACCGGCGAGGTATTCGAGACCGTCGAGGTCGGCGCCATCCGGATCCGCCGGCACCTTCACCCCGTCGACGGCGTGGCGCACCGTCAGGAATGTCTCCTGCAACTCGCGCCGGCCGTCCTGCAGGTACTGCCCCATGCTGTGCAGATCGGTCGTAAAAACCGTGGACGCCGGGAAGATGCCCGCGCCCCCCTTGCCTTCGCTCTCGCCGAAGAGTTGCTTCCACCACTCCTGGAGCTGGCGCAGGCCGGTGTGGAACGTGCTCATCACCTCGACGGGGAAGCCCTTACCGTACAGACCGTGGCGCACCGCCGCGTAAAGGTGGGCCGGATTCTCGCGCAGGGGCGCCGCGTCGCACACCTTCTGCATGGCCCGGGCGCCGGCCACCAGCGCGCGCACGTCGATGCCCGCCACGGCCAGGGGCACGAGGCCCACGGGGGTGAGCACGGAGAAGCGCCCGCCCACGTTGTCGGGGATGACGAAGGTGCGGTAGCCTTCCTGGTCGGCCAGGGTGCGCAGGGCGCCGCGGGACGCGTCGGTGATAGCCGTGATGCGGTCGGCGGCCTCCCGGGGCCCCCACCGTTCGACGAGGGCCGCGCGCAGCATGCGGAAAGCCACCGCCGGCTCGAGGGTCGTGCCCGATTTGGAGATGACGCCGATGCCGAAGGCGCGCCCGGACAGGCGGCGCAGGGTGCGGTCCAGGTCGACCGAGCAGAGGCCCGTGCCCGCGAAGAAGATCTCCGGCGACCCCTGCTTCTCGCCGCCCAGCGCTTCGAGCACGGCCCGGGATCCCAGGTACGAACCGCCGATGCCGACGACCACCCAGGCGTCGGCGAACTCACCCACACGGGCGGCCTCGGCCTCGACGGCGTCGAGTTCGGCGGGCGTGATGCGGGTGGGCAGGTCCAGCCAACCGAGGTAGTCCGCGCCGGGCGACGTGCCCGTGGCCAACTCCTCGGCCGCCCGGTCCACCGCCGGGGCGAGGGCGTCGACGTCTCCCGGGGGCAGGTGATCCTCCGTACCTGAGAAGTCCAGACGGATGCCGCAGGTCTCAATCATGGAAGCTCCTCCGGTCACCGCGGACTTGCGCCGCGGACGGGTCCAGATGAATATGGGTGGGCCGCAACCGCGCCGGCCCGGCACCCACAGGATAGCGCGGCCCGGCCCGGATTCAACCACGCAGCGACCCCGCCCCGGAGAAACCGGGAAAAACCAGGAGAAACCATGGCCCTGGCCACCCCCGTCATCGTCGCCACCTACGCCGAGATCGCCCTCAAGGGACGCAACCGCAAGGTCTTCCTGCGCAAGCTCCTCAACAACATGCGGGTGGCGCTCAAGGACGAACCGGTGGAGGACATCCTCCACATCGAGAGCCGCCTCATCGTGCAGGTGAGCGATCCGGAGCGGGCCAGCCACGTGGCGGCGAAGCTGAAGCGGATCTTCGGGCTGCAGTGGGTGTCGCCGGCGGTGCCGATCCCCCGCACCGACATCGACCCGGCCCTGGCCGACGACCTCGCCGCCGGGCGGGAACCCACCCTCGGGCCCGTGGCCGATGTGGCCTGCGCATTGGCCACCAGCGAACGGGGCGACGCCGCCAACTTCAAGGTGGAGACCCGCCGCAGCAACCGGGACTTCCCCCTCACCTCGCCGCAGATCAGCGAGATCATCGGCGC
>JAUUZX010000514.1 GCA_030592025.1 bacterium
GAGGCGGCGCGCCAGCTCGGCCTTCTTGTCCACCAGGGCTTCCAGGGTGATGCGTTCGCGGGCCACCCGGCGGGTCAGCCAGGCGGCGTCGTTGCGGGCCTGGCGGTATCGCTGTTCCAGGGCCACGCGCTCGGTCTCCCAGGCGTCGCGCTGCTGCTGGCTCTGCTGCTCGGCGCGCAGGGCGGCGTCGGTGTCCGCCTGCGCGGACGCGGCGGCGGCGGCCGGGTCGTCCTGCGAGGCCGTGACGGTGGGCAGGAACAGGGCTGCCGCCAACAGCAGCGCGGCGGTCCTTGCAAGGGGAATGGGCACGGAATCAACCTTCCGGTCGGAGCGGCGATCTACCTCGATCCATCAACCTAAGGCCGTGGCCGGTCGCGTCACTCCAGAAAGTCGCCGCCCCGGGCGGACCGGAGCGGGATGGGCAGCCGCGGCGGAACTCGGCCCCCCGGATTCACACCTTCCCCAGACGGCTGATGAGTCCCGTCGCCAGGATCACACCCAGCAGGGCCGTGACGATCACCGAAAAATAGTCGCCGTGGCGGGCATAGAAGGTATTGCCCTCGCCCAGGGGCACCTCGCCCACGAGGACCTGGTGCGGCTCCAGCAGGACATCATGGCGGGCCAGGATGCGGCCCCGCGGGTCGATGATCTGGGACTCGCCGCCCCGGGCGGCCCGGACAATGGGCAGGCCGTTCTCCACGGCGCGGAAGCGGGGCATGCGGCCGTGCAGGGCCGCAACGTCGGACCAGTCCCAGGTCGGGTCGGCGATGATGCGGGCGCCCAGGCGGGCGTTGGCGCGGGCCAGGTCCGTGAAGGTGTCGTCGTTGCAGATCATGGTGCCCAGGGCGCCGAAATCGGTGGTCACCACCGCCGGCGGCGTGACCCCGGGGATCGAACCCTCCCGCTGCGTCACCAGGTGGTTCTTGTGGTACTCGCCGGCCACCTCGCCATCCGGACCGAAGATCCTCGCGATGTTCAGATTGCGTCCCCGGTCCTTCAGGCCGAGCACCATGGTCACGCGGTGGACCCGGACCAGGTCACCCAGCACCGCCATGAGGGTGTCCTCGTCCGCCGGGTCGAAGGAGAGGATCATCTCCGGCCAGACCACCAGCCGGGCGCCCCGGGCGGCGGCCTCGGCCACCAGGGGGCGATAGGCGTCGACCCGCGCCAGGGTGCCGGTCAGATCTTCGGGATTGCCGGACGACCCGGGATTGCCGGATGAAGATGCGGCGTGCACGGCCGCCACCATCACCGGCGGGCCGTCGGCGGCAAGCAGGGCCCCCTTGCCGTGCCAGCCCACTGCCATCAGCATACCGATGGCCAGCAGCACCGGCGCCGCCCAGATCCTCGGGGACCGCGGCCGCAGCAGCAACAGCCCCGCCGCCGCGCCGGTGAATCCCACCAGGAACGACACCCCGGCGACGCCCGTCACCGAGGCCGACTGGATCAGGAGCAGGGAGTCGTGCAGCAGGTAGGCCCAGGCCAGGGGCGTGCCCACCGGGGTGAAGGTCATTCCCCACTCGACGGCCACCAGCAGACACGGAAAGACGAAGGCCGCCAGGAAGGGCGGGAGATAGCGGCTGGCCGCGCGCACGGCCAACATGCCGCCCAGGATGATTACCAGCCAGTAGACCACCGCCACCACGGACAGCATTGGCGACCAGCTGTGCCCCAGCAGGGCGGCCCCGCCCAGACCCGTGAGCAGCAACGAGGCCACGACGAGCTGCAGCGGCCGCTGGGTCACCCCCAGCATGACGACCACGGCGGGCACCAGCCAGAGTCCCGTCGCGGGGCCCTCGGGCCGGTTGGCCAGGTGGAAGGCGGCGCCCCCCACCACGGCCAACAAGAGGGTGGCGAGCCAGGGTCGGCGGTCGAGTAGGGTTTCCATGCGCGCTTCCCCCCGGGCGCGGAGACGATGCGGTCTAGAACAGGTCGGGCTCACCCTTGCGGTTCTTCACCATGGCGTCGCACACGGTGTAGCCGAACGCCTCGTAGAGCCCGTGGGCGTCCTTGGTGCGCAACAGCTGCTGGATGACGTCCACCACCTCGGCGTGCGCCTCGAGGCATTCCATCATCCACTTGCCCAGGCCGATGCCCCGGTGGTCCTGGTGAACGATCACGTCGCAGACCCAGGCGAAGGTGCACTTGTCGGTGACGGCCCGGGCGAAGCCGATCTGCCGGTCCTCGGCGAAGAGGCCGAAACAGAGCGAATTCTCGATGCACTGCTCGATGACTTCCCGCGAGCGGTCGCCCGCCCAGTAGGTGGTCTGCAGGGCGGGCACGATGAAGAACAGGTCCAACTCGGACTTGTCGTCGCTGATGCGGTAGGGGCCCTTGGTCCATTCCATGGTGGCTGTCCCTCCTAGAATTCCGCGGACTAAAACTCTGCAGATTTGGGAGCCCGCGGGAAGGGGATCACGTCCCTGATGTTGGCGATGCCGGTGGTGTAGTTCACGGCGCGCTCGAAGCCCAGCCCGAAGCCCGCGTGGGGCACGGTGCCGTA
>JAUUZX010000361.1 GCA_030592025.1 bacterium
AGCCCATCGACCTCATCCAGGTCTTCGCCCTGGCGGGGGACCAGGCCGACAACATCCCCGGCGCGCCGGGGGTCGGCGACAAGACGGCGCGCAAGCTCATCCACGAATTCGGCAACCTGGAGAATCTCTACGCGGGTCTGGAGGCCAGCAAGCTCACCCCACGCCTCAAGCGGGTGCTGGGGGAGAACCGCGAGCAGGTGTTCCTGTCCCGGGACCTCTTTATCATCAAACGGGACGTCGACGTCGAGCTGGATTGGGACTCCATGCGCCAGGTGACCCCCCGCGGCGGGCGCTTCCAGGAGATGCTCCGGGAGCTGGGGCTGCGCCGGATCCAGGCCCTCGCCGACGAGGTGGCCCGGTTCCAGGACGATCCGGGGCCGACGGTGGAACCGGCGACGGTCGAGGTCGTGGACGAGCCCACCGTGGAGGAGGTGGAGGACACTTGGGCTGAGCGTCGGCGAGCGCGGGGCTACGTCCGCCTCGACACGGTGGCTGGGCTGAAGGAGTGGCTGGAGCGGCGGGATCCCGACCGTCCCCTGGCCGTGGACACGGAGACCGACGGTCTGCGGCCCGATGCGGCAGGCCTGGTGGGCGTCTCCCTGGCAGGGTTCGACCGGGACGGTCAGCGTCTGCCCCCGGCCTACGTGCCCGTGCGCTGGCGGGAAGCCGAGGGCGACGGGCAGGCCATCGACACGCTCTTCCCCGTGGCCGAGGTGAAGGACCGGCTGGCCGAGGTGGTGCCCCTGCTGGCGCCGGTGCTGGCCGACGAACGCAGCCTCAAGGTGGGCCAGAACCTCAAGTTCGACATGTGGATCCTGGTGCGCCACGGCCTGCCCCTGGGGGGGCCGTCATTCGACACCATGCTGGCGTCCTACGTGCTGGATCCCGGCCGCAACAGCCATGGCCTGGACGATCTGGTGGCCGAGCATCTCGAGCACCGCATGATGCCCTACGCGGAGCTGTTCGCGCCGAGGGATCGGCAGAAGGACATCCTGGGGGTGGACCCCGATCGCCTCGCCCTCTACGCCGCCGAGGACGCCGACTTCACCCTGCGCCTCCAGGAGTGCCTGGAGCCGGCCCTGGAGGAGGCGGGGTTGGTGTCGTTGTTCGAGGATCTGGAGATGCCCCTGTCCCAGGTGCTCTTCCGCATGGAGCGCCGTGGTATCGCCCTCACGTTGCCGTTCCTGGCCGATCTGCGGGTCCGTTTCGACGAGGAGCTGGCGAAGCTGGAAAAGCGCGCCCATGAATTGGCGGGAGAGGAGTTCAACCTCCAGAGCCCCAAGCAGTTGTCGGTGATTCTTTTCGAGAAGCTCGAACTCCGTCCCATCAAGAAGACGGCCACGGGCTGGAGCACCGATGTCACGGTGTTGACCGCCCTGGCCGACGACCACCCCCTGCCGGCGACCATCCTCGAGTACCGTCAGGTGGCCAAGCTGCAGAGCACCTACGTCGAGACCCTGCCCCAACTGGTGGAGCCGGGCACGAACCTCATCCACACGTCCTACAACCAGGCCGTGGCGGCGACCGGTCGTCTGTCCAGTTCCAACCCGAACCTGCAGAACATCCCCATCCGTACGGAACTGGGGCGTCAGATCCGCCGGGCCTTCGTGCCACGGCGGGAAGGCAACGTCTTCCTGTCGGCGGACTATTCCCAGGTGGAATTGCGCCTGCTGGCTCACCTGGCCGACGACCCGGGCCTCCTGGCGGCCTTCCGGGAAGGCGCCGACGTGCATCGCCGCACGGCCGCCCTCATCAGCGGTGTGGAGGAGCCCGACGTCACCGCCGAGATGCGGTCCCGGGCCAAGGCCATCAACTTCGGCGTCATCTACGGCATGGGCGCGCGGGCCCTGGCCCGGCAGATCGGCGTGAAGGTCAAGGAGGCGTCGGCCTTCATCGAGGCGTACTTCGCCACCTACCCCGGCGTGCGGGTCTTCATCGAGGAGACCCGGGAACAGGCCCGGCGCGAGGGCGTCGTCACGACCCTGCTGGGCCGTCGCCGCCTCCTGCCGGACATCAACTCCGAGAACAACCGGATCCGCTCTTTCCAGGAACGCGTCGCCGTGAACACGCCCATCCAGGGCACGGCCGCCGACCTCATCAAGCTGGCCATGCTGCGCATCCAGGCGGACCTCGACGGGAGGAACTCCGGGGCGCTGCTGCTGCTGCAGGTCCACGACGAACTCGTGCTGGAGGTGCCCGAGGCCGAATTGGCGGACACCAAGGCCCTGGTGCGCGAGGGCATGGAGAACGTGTTCGACCTGGCGGTGCCGCTGGTGGTGGACATGCACACGGGTCGGGACTGGGCGGAGGCCCACGGGTGATCCGCTGGGTGGTCACGGGGCCGGCGGGGGCCGGCAAGTCGACCCTGAGCGCCGCCCTGGCCGAACTCGGTGCGAAGGTGATCGACGGTGACGCCCTGGGGCACGAGATCCTGGCCCGGCCGCCGGTGGCCGCGTCCATTGCGGAGGCCTTCGGTCCCGGGGTCGTGGTGGACGGTGTGGTGGACCGGTCGGCCCTGGGGACGATCGTCTTCAGTGACCCTGCCGAGCTGTCCAGGCTCGACGCCCTGACCCACCCGGCCCTGTCGGCGCTGGCCGGCGAGCGGTTGGACGCCCTGGCTCGGGGGGGCTGCGCCCTTGCCGTGTTCGAGGCCGCCGTGTACTTTCGTCTGCCGACGCCGCCCGCCGCCGATCTCGTGATCGTGGTGGACGCCGCCGGGGAGCAGCGCATGGCGCGCATGGTCGCGTCCGGCCTCTCGCCCGCAGCGGCCAGCGCACGGCTGGCCGGGCAGTCGCACCTGGCATCGCTGTGGGCACGGGCCGATCTGACCGTGCACAACGACGGAACCCCGAATGCGCTCGTCGCGACCGCAGCTCGCCTCTGGCGGGAGCGGGGCCCGGACCATCCCTCCAAGGAGAAGCGCTGACGTGAAGGAAATCCTCGACAGCATCGACGACGCCCTGCGGCGCCTGGCAGCCCTCAAGGAGGGTCTTTGACTACCCTGCCATGCAGGCGGAACTGACCACTCTCGAGGAGAGTCAGGCCGATCCGGGATTCTGGAGCGACCAGGACGCCGCCAACAAGGTGGTGAGGCGGAGTCAGGCCCTGAAGCAGTGGCTCGTCCCCCTGGATGACGCCACCGCCAAGGCCGAGGAGCTCGCGCTCATGGCCGAGATGGCCGCGGAGGAGGACGACGAGGCGGCGGCCGCTGAGGTCGCCGAGGGTCGGGTCGAGTTGGAGAAGGCCGTCGAGAAGCTCGACTTCCAGTTCCTGCTCTCGGACCCGGATGACGAGCGCGGCGCGGTGCTGGAGATCCATCCCGGCGCCGGAGGCACCGAGAGCCAGGACTGGGCCCA
>JAUUZX010000032.1 GCA_030592025.1 bacterium
GCCGGGCAGCAGGTACGGGTAGTGGGTCTCGCCCGTGTTGATGAAGTAGAAGCCGCGCTCGTCCTTCTTGGGCTGGATCTTCGCGAAGCCCTCCTGGCCGTCGAAGATGACGCCGAGGTCGTTGTGGCTGGGGGCCAGCTCGTAGCGGTCGAAGTGCATGGAGAGGTTCGTCATGGGGTTCAGCACGGGCAGGCTGACGACGCCCTCGGTGCGGTAGCCTTGGCCCTTGAGGAAGTGGGGGAGCGAGAGCTGGGGCACGAAGCCCGAGAATTCCACCTCCGGCACGTTCAGGCGCCGGGCCCAGAGAGCGAATTCATCCCGGTAGACGTTGGACGCGAAGACGCCCTTGGGGCTCTGGTGGGGCACCATGCCCATGAGGAACGTGTAGTGGCTCGGGCTCGTCCAGCTGGCGTAGCTGTAGCGGCGTTCGGCCTGGCCGATGCGGTCCAGGTTGGGGGTGTTGGCGGCCTGGTAGGCGTCCCAGCGGCAGCTGTCGAACACGATGAAGACGATGTTGTTCTTCTTCTCGCCACCTTTGAACATGCTCTTCACGCCATCGATAATGCCGGCCATGGTCCACTCCCGGGATTCGCGCTCAGGTTGTTGACGACGAGTCCCAATGTCGGTCCTGCCGCGGGTGAGCGCAAGGGAACGGCCGCCAGACTCGATGGTCCGGCGGCCGGGAGGACTCTGCAGGAGCAGGCCGTCCTACATGTGGTTCTCGAGGGCGGCGGCCAGGTCTTCCTTGGACCGCAGACCCACGAAGCTCTCGACGACGCTGCCGCCCTTGAAGAGCATCACCGTGGGGATGCCGCGGATGCCGAACTTGCCGGCGATCTCCTGGTTGTCGTCCACGTTGACCTTGCCGATCTTCGCCTTGCCTTCGAAGTCGTTGGCCAGCTCCTCGACGATGGGGCCGATCATCTTGCAGGGGCCGCACCAGGGGGCCCAGAAGTCCACGAGCACGGGCACGTCGCTGTTCAGGACCTCGGTCTCGAAATTGTTGCCGTCGAAGGCCATTGGGTTCGCCATGTCGTTGTCTCCTTGGGTTGGGCCCCGCTCCGGGCCCGAAAGCGACCGGCGTGCCGGCCGTCGTGTTCAACATGTTCACGGGCCCTCTATGCAGGGGGTGTGCCATGTTTCCCGGATACCGTGGAGGCATGGATGATGTAACTTATAAGATATTGTTAATAATAAGTTTGAACAATTTACAGACAATGTGGACTCGCCTCTGACGACCAAATCTCCCTTGCGCAAGGTGTTGAATACAACGATAATGTTGCAACAGAAACGTTGCTTGCAGCAGGGGGTTGCCATGACTCAGAACAAACCGTCGGCCGTGCCCATCGCGCGCCTGCTCGCCCAGGTGCAGCCCGGGAGCATCATGGCCATCATCACGTCGCTGCGGGAGGGGATCCTGGCCGTGGACACGGAGCTCAGGATCCTCACGGTGAACCCGGCCGCCGAGGAGATCCTGGGCCGTTCGCGCTGGGACCTGGCCGGCGTGCCCGTGTGCGACCTCTTCGGCTCCGCCTCCTGCCCCGAGGACACCCTGGCCGCCACCCTCCTGTCCGGCGAGCCCATCATTGATTTCCAGACCCCGGTGCGCCTGGCCGGTGGGCAGATGGGTCACGTGCTCCTGCGCACGGCGCCTTTGCGACACCGGGACGGCCACCCCTTGGGCATCGCCCTCATCCTGGGCGACGTCACCGAGGTGACCGAACTCCGTCAACAGGTGAGTGGCCGCACCCAGCTCGGGCGTCTGGTGGGGCACGCTCCGCGCATGCGCGAACTCTTCGATCTCATCCAGGACGTGGCCGACAGTGACGCCACGGTCCTGGTCCGCGGCGAGAGCGGCACGGGCAAGGAGCTCGTGGCCCGGGCGATCCACGAGTCCGGCCCGCGGGCCGACGGGCCCTTCATCCAGGTGAACTGCTCCGCCCTGTCGGAGAACCTCCTGGAGAGCGAACTCTTCGGTCATGTGAAGGGCGCCTACACCGGCGCCGTGGCCGACCGGCGGGGCCGCTTCGAGGAGGCCCACGGCGGCACCCTCTTCCTGGACGAGATCGGCGACGTGAACCCGGCGGTCCAGGTGAAGCTGCTGCGGGTGCTCCAGGAACGGGTCATCGAGCGGGTGGGCGACAGCACCCCCGTGCCGGTGGACGTGCGCCTCGTCTCGGCCACGAACCGCAACCTCGAGACCCTGCTGGCGACGGGCCGCATCCGCGAGGATTTCTTCTACCGCATCAAGGTCGTGTCCCTGACGATCCCGCCGCTGCGGGACCGGCGGGAGGACATCCCCATGCTGGTGGGGCATCTGCTCCAGCGCATCGTCGGGCGCCAGGGGCAGGGCGCACCTCCGGCCGTGACCGGCGGGGCCCAGCGCGTGCTCATGAGCCACCACTGGCCAGGCAACGTGCGCGAGCTGGAGAACGCCCTCGAGCACGCGGTCGTGCTCAGCCGCGGGGAAGCGATCCAGGCCTCCCATCTGCCCCGGGAACTGACGGGAGCCGTGGGGCCCGGCGCCCGGCGGGGCCTGGGCGACGTGCCCCGGCACAGCGATCAGGAACGGGAGATCCTCGCCGCCGCCCTGGCCGCCGCGGGCTGGAACCGTTCCCGGGCCGCGCGACGCCTGGGTATTGACAGGACGACCCTGTGGCGCAAGATCCGCGAGTACGGTCTCGAACCCGATGATGATTGAGGAGCGACGATTGAGGAGTGGCGGCATGAACAGCAAGGTGGTCAAGGGCTGCGGTATCGGTTGCGCGGCGTTGGTGCTTATCTTCGTGGCCATTGCCGGCAGCGGCATGTGGTACGCAAAGAAGATGGCGCGGGAATTCGACGTGGTCCAGGAGGCCGAGACGGCCCTCGTCGAGGCTCACGGCGCGCCGGGGACCTGGACCGTTCCGTCGGGTCTCGTGCCCACCGACGAGCAGGTGGCCCGCTTCGTCCAGGTGCGTCGGGAGACGGCCGAATGGCGGGCCAACCTCGACCGGGCCGTGGGCGACTGGCTGGAGATGGAGCAGCGGTCCACCAATCCCCTGACCCGCGCCTTCCGCACCGTGCAGGCCGCCACCGAGGCGGCGCCGGTGTACGCCGGGTTCTGGGCGTCCCGCAACCACGCGCTGCTGGCCGCCGAGATGGGACCCGACGAGTACGTCTGGCTCTACCACCTCGTGTACCACGCCTGGCTCGGCCACGACCCCGCCAGCGGGATGGCCGACGCGGACTTCAGCGCGGCCACCAATTTCGGCCTGGACCGGGGGGAGGCCACCGGCGGTCAGGCCGTGGTCGACGATCTCGTCCGCCAACGCCTGCGGGGCACCATCGTCCCCCTGCTCGAAGGCGCGCCCGACGGCTTGCCCGAGGCGACGGCCTGGCGCGACGACGAGTTGGCCCGGCTCGCCGACGACTCCCGGCGCTGGCCGTGGCAGACGGACCTGCCGCCGGCCTTTGCGGTCGCCTTCGCCCCCCACGAGAGCGCCCTGGTCGCGGCCTGGAGTTCGGCGACCAACCCCATGGAGATGCTCTTCGAGATGACCAGCGCGCCGGAGGCGGACGCCGGAGAGTAGGCCGAAGTCAGTCGTCGTCGTCCTTGCCCTTGCGGCGCTCCTTCACGGCTCGCCGCAGGAGGAACTCGATCTGGCCGTTCATGCTGCGGAACTCCGCGTCGGACCAGCGCCGGAGCTCTTCGTAGAGCTCCGGGCTGATGCGCAGGGGGAATGCCTTGCGGGGCGCCATGCTACTGGTGCAGCGTGCCGGTGTTGATGACGGGCTGGGCCGCGTGCTCGCTGCACAGCACCACCAGCAGGTTGGAGATCATGACCGCCTTGCGGTCCTCGTCGAACTCCGCCAGGCCCTTGTCGCCCAGTTCCTGCAACGCCATCTCGACCATGCCGACGGCGCCCTCGACGATCTTCTGCCGGGCCGCGACCACCGCCGTCGCCTGCTGACGCTGGAGCATGGCGTGGGCGATCTCCGGCGCGTAGGCCAGATGGCTGAGCCGGGCCTCGATGACCTGCACGCCCGCCTTGGCCAGGCGCTCCTGCAGTTCCTGCTTGAGACGCTCACTGACCTCTTCCGTGGTGCCGCGCAGGGTGACCTCGGCGTCGTCGCCGTCGTAGGGGTAGGCCCCCGCCAGGTGGCGCACCGCCGACTCGCTCTGGGTGGTGACGTACTCCTCGTAGTCGTCCACGTCGAACAGGGCCTCGGCCGTGTTGTCGATGCGCCAGACGACCACCGCCGCGATCTCGATGGGGTTGCCGTTCAGGTCGTTCACCTTGAGGCGATCGCCGTTGAGGTTTCGGGCCTTCAGCGACACCCTGAGCTTGGTGTAGAAGGGGTTGGCCCAGCGCAGGCCGTTCTCCTTGGAGGTGCCCTTGTAGGAGCCGAAGAGCAGGAGCGCCGCCGCTTCGTTGGGGTTGATCACGAACAGCCCGCCGAAGACGAAGAAGCTCAGGATGAAGATGATGATGGCGCCGAACAGGGTCAGCATGGACTCGGCGCCGATGGCCCAGATGAAAGCCACGATACTGAATATGACCATGGCGATGGCCAGGAACAACGGGCCCCAGCCCGTCGGCGTCTTGAGTTTGGTTTCGGTGTGCATCGTTCCCTCCTCAGGAATGGACACCCCTTGCCGTGAACGGAATCGCCGCGTTGGGGGATGTCAGAATGATATCACTATGAGATCATACCCGCAAGGCGGATGAATATTCGCCCGTCCAGGAAAAACGGGCCCCGGGCCCGCTGATGACGCCTGAAGACCGTTGTGCTAGTTTCGATAACCGCGGTCGTACAGGGCGCTGCGCAATGAGGAGACACGACATGGGCGACGGCAAACAGGGTCTGGCAGCCACCGATCTGGAAGGCAAACTGAACGATCTGCGGGGTGTCAACGCGCTCCACGCCGCTTGCGGCGACCGGGCCTGGTCGTTGCTGCGCAAGCAGTACCTGGCCCTGGGCTACAGCGAGGGTGTGGCGCGCCTGGCGCGGCTGGCGGCGGACGGACGCTTTGACGCCGATGAATTCGCCGCCGACCCCGTCGACGGCGCCCGCGCCTGGCTCCAGGATTTCTTCGACGACCGCGGCACGGCCATGCCCGACATCTGGGCCGAGGGGCGGACGATATTCCTGCGCACCAAGGAATGCCGGCAGTGCCTGACACTGGATGCCGAGGTGCGATTGCCGGTGCCCCACGGCGAGATCTGCTACGTGTACTGCCGGGCCTGGGCCGAGGGCTACATGGATGTGCTCACGGACCTGATGCCGGGCCTCGTGATCCACTACCACAACGCCGACTCGCGCCGCGACGGTCCTGGCCACGATTGCGTCGAGGCGTTCCAGATGGTGACGCCGTGAACAGGGGCGAGGCCCTGACGCTGGTGCAGGCGGCGCCCCTCGATCCGGTCGCTCATGACGCCCTCGCCGAGACATACCGGGCGATGGGCCAGCGCTGCGCCGCCCACGCCTGCCGACGGACTGCCGCAGCCTTGGCCGGGCGTTCGGTTGATCCCGCGTCGACCTCATGGTTCCGTCCGGAGACCCTCGACCACAACCGCCACTACCGCATGCACGCCCTGCGCGACGCGTTGCTGGGAATCGCCGGTGGTGAGGAATTCTCCCTGCTGGACATCGGCGGGGGCGACGGTGCCCTCGCGCTCTTTCTGCCCCGGACCGACTACCAACTCATGGAGCCGGGCACCAACGGCCTGGGCGCCGAGGATTTGCCCCATGCCGACGACAGCGTCGACATCGTGTGCGCCTGCCACGTTTTCGAGCACATCCCGCCGGAAGCCCGGGAGGCCTTCCTCGACAAGCTGTGCGCCGTGGCCCGACGGCACGTGCTCCTGCTGAACCCCTTCGCCGCGGTGGGGGGCAACCATGAGGAACGGCTGCAAATCACCGTCGACCTCATCGGAGCGTCCTGGGCCAGGGAGCACCTGGAGTGCGGGTTGCCGGAAATGCAGGAGGTGACGGATTTCGCCACCCGCCGCGGTCTCTCCTGCCGCACCTGGCCCAACGGTTCGGTGGGGACGTCGTTCCTGGCGACCTACGTGCGGCACTACGCGACCCTGGCCGGTCGCGCGGGCGAGGCCGACCGCATCGATGCCTACCTCAACGGCCTGGACCCGGATCTGCTGGTGAGCCCGGTGCTGCCGGCGGCGTGGTTCGTGCATCTGGAGCTCTAGCGTGCTTCTTCATCCTGAATCCCACGGTACTGCCTAATTCCCCGTCCGCTGGAAACAGGTGTGGTATACTCAAGCATTATTCCCATCAGTGACGGGCAACGGAGGGGTCCCCATGGTTGGGCGATGGCGAGGATGGTTCCCCTGGCAGCTTCTGCTCGTGATCCTGGTGTTGGCCAGTCCGGTGTCGGCTGCCCGGTTTCATGTGCGGGTGGGGGGCGTGCGGGATTCCGGGTTGAGCGGGGCGGGGGATTGGACCTTGGCGAATTGCTACGCCACGCTGGCAACCGCAGCCCAGGCGGCGGCGCCCGGCGACTCGGTGCTCCTCTTCCCCGAGACCCATGTCTGCGCCGACCAGATCGTCCTGCCGGCCTTCCTCGGCAACCGCGGTCTCGACAGCACGCCGGATTCGACGTTCGTCGCCTGTGAGGGAGCCGGCCGCCTGATCCTGGATGAGCCGGCACCGCAGGCGGAACTCCGCGGTATCACCTTCAGCGGCGGCGCAACCCTGTCCCAGGTTGGGCTGACTGTCGGTGGTACCGGTGGGCAACCGTTCATCGTTGACGTGAGTGGTTGCGATTTCCGCGGCTTCCGCGCCCAGGGGGCGGTGGAGGCCGGCGGCAGTGCGCTGCGGGGCGTTGCGAACACCGGCGGCACCACGTTGCACATCGACAACTGCGAATTCGTGGACAACCAGACCGAGGGACCCGGAGGGGCGGTTTTTGCCGCCGCGGGGGTGGACCTGATTTTTTCCGATTGCCGCTTCACGGGAAACGAGAGCAGGGGTCCCAGTGGACGAGGCGGCGCGGTCGCGGTCCGTTCGCTCGCCGAACCCACGACGGCCCGGTTTGTCGATTGCCGCCTCGAAGCCAACGTGTGTTCAGGGCCGGGCGGTGCGATCGCCGTCGACAATGCTTCGCTCCACCTGATCCGCACCCGGATCGAGGGCTCCCGCAGTGGTGACGGCAGCCTTACCGACTGGTCCGAAGGCGCCGGTGTCCTGGTGCATCGCAACATCGGGCTGGCGGGGCCGGTCGTTTTCGAGGCCAGCAAATGCACCTTCGACGACAACGTGGGCAGCATGCTGCCGGGCCCGAGCAACGGAGACGGCGGCGCCGTGTTGATCAAGGGCCGCTATGGTTTCGGCGTCGAGGTCACGGTCAGCCATTGTGACTTCACGGCCAACTACAACGCCCAGGGCGCCGGTCTCTACGTCGGGCGCTTCGCCACGGGCGGCGTCCAGTATTGCAGCTTCGTCGGCAACCGTGCCTGGTACCAGGGTGGCGGTGCCATGAAGGGCGGCGCCCTCGCGACGAATTACGGCGAGCTGGTCTCCTTCGACTATTGCGAGTTCGTGGACAACGAGGCTGGGTACACACCCGAGGGGGCGGCCACCGGCGAGTACTCCCGGGGTGGCGGGCTGTTGGTCCGCAACCGGCCGCGGGCGACGTTGCGCAACTGCACGTTCGTCGACAACCGGGTCAACGATTTCGGCTACGCCATCGGTGACGGCTTCGCCCATGCCGTCGAAGGCGTGAACTGGAACGAGGAGAACCAGTGCATCCTCTTGAACACGATCTTCTGGGGAGAGAACGGCAATGATGTCCAGGTGCGGTCGGAGGGAGGCGGCATCGCGGAGGCTTCCCACCTGGCCCTGGCGCCGGGGCAGTTCAGTGCGCCGGGGGCGGTGGAGGACGCGTTCGTGTGGCTGGCAGCCTACCCCCTGACCGATGCCGGCAACCGGGTTCCGGCGCCGGGCTCGCCGCTGATCGACCAGGGCCTCGACCTGGGCTTCACGGTGTCCCTGCAGGGTGTCCTGGTTCCCCAGGGGGCCGCCCCGGACATCGGGGCCTACGAGCGATCCGTGCCGACGTCCGCCGTGGGTGACCTGCCGGCCCTGCCCACACTGCTGGCCGCCCATCCGAACCCGTTCAATCCCCGCATGAGCATGGCGGCGACGGTCCTGCATCCCGGTGACTACCGCCTCGTGGTGTGCGATCTGCGCGGGCGCACGGTCGCCCGGCTGCATGCCGGCTGGCTGGTTGCCGGGCAGCACACCTGGTCATGGGGCGGGCAAGACGACGCCGGGCGGACCCTGCCTTCGGGCCTCTACCTGGCGCGTCTGGCCGGCGCGGGCACGGTGGTCGGCTGCAAGCTCATGCTCGTGCGGTGATCCGCCGTGGCGAAGGCTAGGATTCCTTCTCGCACCACACCTCGATGATGCGGAGCAGCGTCTCCGTCGCCAGTTCCATGTCCTTCACGCAGACCCACTCGCCGAAGCCGTGGAAGTCCTGCTCGCCGGTGAAGACGTTGGGCGTGGGCAGGCCCCGGGCCGAGAGGGTGGAGCCGTCGGTCCCGCCGCGGATGGAGCCCTGGACCGGCGTGATCCCCGTGCGCTTGACCGCCTCGAGGGCGTAGGCCATGGCGCGGGGCTCCTTCGCCAGGTCGTACTTCATGTTGCGGTAGTATTCCTTGATCTCCATGCGGAAGCTGGAGCCGGGCAACTGGGCGCAGGTGCGCTCGGCGTGCTCCCTGATCATGGCGGCCTTGGGGGCGAGTTCATCCTGGGCGAAGTCGCGGATCAGGAGGGTGACCTCGGTCTCGC
>JAUUZX010000441.1 GCA_030592025.1 bacterium
ACCGCGTCGTTCCGGCCCCTGAAGATCGTCGCCAACGGCGGCAACGGCTGCGCGGGGCCCGTGGTGGAGGCCTTTGCCGCGAGCCTGAACTGCGAGTTCATCCACCTGCAGGCCACACCGGACGGCCGTTTCCCCAACGGCATCCCCAACCCGCTCCTGCCGGAGAACCGCAGCGCGACCGCCGACGCGGTGCGCGCCCACGGCGCCGACCTGGGCCTGGCCTGGGACGGCGACTTCGACCGCTGCTTCTTCTTCGACGAGACCGGGGGCTTCGTGGAGGGCTACTACCTGGTGGGTCTGCTGGCCAAGGCCAGCCTGGCGCAAAATCCGGGGGCAGCCATCGTCCACGACCCGCGCCTGGTCTGGAACACCATCGAGGTCGTCGAGGCCGCGGGCGGTCGTCCCGTCATGAACAAGACGGGCCACGCGTTCATGAAGGAACGCATGCGCGCCGAGGACGCGGTGTACGGCGGTGAGATGTCGGCCCACCACTACTTCCGCGAGTTCGCCTACTGCGACAGCGGCATGCTGCCTTGGCTGCTGGTGGTGCAGGAGATGTCCCGCAGTGGGCGCTCGCTGTCGGATCTGGTGGGGGCCATGCAGGCGGCCTTCCCGGCCAGCGGCGAGATCAACCGTCGCCTCGACGATCCCCTTGCCGCGTTGGCCCGCATGGAGGAGCGCTACGGCCCGGACGCCACCGCCGTGGACCACACCGACGGCCTCTCCCTGGACATGGGCGACTGGCGCTTCAACCTGCGCATGAGCAACACGGAGCCGGTGATTCGCCTCAACGTGGAATCGCGGGGGGACACGGCGTTGATGGAGGAGAAGACCCGGGAGATCCTGGACGAACTCGACGACTGAGGGTGATTGGCGAGCTGTGTTCTTCGCATCGCGACTACGATTTCGGAGGTGCCCATGTTTCGGTCCATCAGATCCACCCTGCTGACATGCGCCGCCATCGCAGCTCTCCTCATCTGCGCAGGTTGCGGCGATGACGACCCCGTCGATCCCGGCGCCGACGGCGCATGGGTCGAGTTCGAGGTGCAATCCGGCTCTTACTACCGCAATCGGTTCTTCCGGCTCACGAGCGAGGCCGAACCCCAGCGCATCCCCATGGCGGCCATCGACGTGAATTCGATCCGGATCTTCAAGTTGTTGCCTGGTGGAGAAATCCAGCCCGGGGAAGTGGCCAACATCGCGGCCTACGCCGACACCCTCGGGCAGTGGAACGGGGTGGACTTCGCTGCGGAGGTCGCGTTCGCCAGCTCTCGTTGGCGGCAGTTGGAACTGAACACGGACCTGGCGAGCCCTTATTGTTCCTTATTGGCAGACATGGAGGGGTACCTGTGGGCCCTCGACCTGATATCGGATCAGGGCGACGCAGCGGTGATGGCTGTCACCTTCACCTGGAACGGGGGCGAATTCCGCGTGGGGGACGACGTGAACGCGCCGCCCGAGGGCACGGTCATCATCAACGGGAGCCAGGCGGAGGGTCTGTGGTACCGCATGAAGCTGCTGCAGGCGCCCATCGGTGAGCCCGATCCTTTCGCCCACGCCCTGATGGTTCGCCAGATCTATCCCCTGGGCTCCTACCATATCGATCTGGCCGGTTTCGACCTGCGCATCGATCGCGTCGACCCCACGACAGACACGCCATGGAACGATGAGAACGATGTGCCCTACCTGCGGGTTTTCGGTCTGGACACGGGCGATGATTGGGGTGTTGGCGCACCGGACGGACGCCCCGACCTGAACCGCGCCGCCCTGTTCGATCTCGGGAGCGGCATGCTCATCTTCCCGGAATCCTTCGCCACGCCGTTCGCGGCGACCGAGGCCCAGTACCGGGCCAACGCCGGCGCGGACATCGCGTGGGGCCCGGGCACATACCTGCGTGAGCACCAGGCACCGCAGTTGTATGCGGAGGGCACGTCCCGTGATGATCTGATGCAATCGGGATACTTCAGTATCGTGGCTCGGCGCTACATCCGGAACGACTAGGTCAGGGCTTCAAACCCTCGAGTTCCTTCCCCAGCGCGGCGAGCTTCTTCCCGAAGCCCGAACGCCCCACGGCGAACTTTACCGCCGCCAGGTTCCGGTAGTGGCTGATCCCCGCCAGCAACTCGTCCTTCACCTTGCCCGGATCGGGCATCCCCGCCGTCGGCAGGCCTTCCCGTCGCCGGTCCAGTTCTTCCCGCAACCGGTCCAGGTGCAGGGAGAGTTCCTTGAGGAACATGTGGGGCCGGTTGTCGGCCAGGGGCAGGCGCATGCGCCCGTAGATGTGGTCGACCATTTCCCGCAGTTGGGCCACCCGCGAGAAGTAGGCGGTGTTGGGCCCGCAGCAGACGGCGGTGTGGGCGTCGGGGTCGATGCCCAGGGGTGAGGTGGCGGCCCCCGCCAGGTCGTGGCAGATGCAGGCCTTGGCCATCACCTGGTCCGTGGCGTCGCGGCGCTCCAGGTCTGTCAGGGGCTGGGTGTCGAGCTCGGCGAGCTTCTGCCGCTGGTAGATGCGGCTGGCCGTGCAGATGGGCACCTTGGTGAATTCCGTGTTGGCCACGAGGTAGCCCTTGGGGCAGGCGCTGCCCGGCTTGCCCAGGGCGATGCGCTCGCGCCGGGTCGTCTCGCTGGACGACTCCTTCAGGCACCAGAAGGGCACGCCCAGGGGGGAGGCCTTGCTCAGGTGGATGTCGTCCTCGCCGGCGGCGCGGATCTTGGCCAGATGCTCGGCGTCGATGTTGACGACCTCGGGGACCAGCAGGAAGGGGCTCGCCCAGCCCATGCCGTCCACCGCGTAGTTCTCCTGGAGCAGGGTGTTCTCTTCGGCCGTGCCGATGCCACCTTGTACCGTCACACGG
>JAUUZX010000154.1 GCA_030592025.1 bacterium
AATTGGGATCCCCCAACACCGTGCGCACCCGGTAGTAGACGACCGGCCGGTCCGCGGGCTCCTCGAAGGGGAAAGCCTCGGGCTGGTCGATGTCCTTGCCCGACGCTCCCCTGAGCAGGGGCTCATCCGGAGAGAACCACAGCACCGGTCCGCAGGCCGCGGCCAGCTCCTCGAAGCTCAGGAAACGTTCAGGCCCCTGCCACACGAGACCGATCTTCTTGGCGGCTTTGCGAATCGACTCGGGGTAGTCGGCCAGGATGCTGTCGAGCATGGCCGACGTGAACTCCGTACCGTCCTCCGTGGTGAGGATGACTTCATCGTCATACAGGCCTTTGGCCTTGGGACCGGAAGCCTGAGCCGCACCGGTCAGCAAGAGAGATCCCAGCAGTGTGACGGCGATAATGGATCGCATCGAGCACCTCAATCCCTATGTTAATCCCGTGCGATACGCGTGAAGAGCCACGCGCCCGCGTCCGGCGGCTCTGTCGTCGCCGCCCATCCCATCTCATTGAAATCCAGCAGGTCCGCGGGGCGGCGGGCGCCCGTCACCAGGGCGTGGCGCAGGAAGGCCCCACGTGCCCGTTTGGCATGAACCGGCGCCGTCTTGAGGCTCCCGTCGGGCCGGGTTTCCTTGAAGACCGGAGAGATGACCGGGCCCCGCAATTGCGTCGGATCGACAGCCTTCATGTACTCCTGACTCGCCACCGTGATCACCGGTTCGCCGTCCTTCAAGCGGTCGTTCACCGCCGCGGTGAGCCGCTCCATCCAGAAACCAGCCATGCGCGTGGCCCTTCCCGGCGCCCAGGCACAGCCCATTTCCAAACGGTAGGCTTCCACCAGATCGAAGGGCCCCAGCAACCCGTACAGCCCCGACAGGATGCGCAGGCGGCTGCGGGCCCGGCGGCGCGCGGCTCCATCGAGGGTGCGGGGGTCCAGGGCCTGGTAGAGCAAACCCGTGAAGGCGTAGCAGGCGGGACGGCGCGGGTTGCCCGCGCCCCCCCACCGGGCGAGGTCCGCGCGGGCCCCGTCGGCGAGCTTGTCGCTCACCTCCATCACTGCCTGCCAGCGACGGCCCGACAGGGAGCGCAGGCCCTCCACGAGCTCGGCCGCAGTGTCCTGGTGGGCCGGTGTCGCCCCGCGCAACCGCGGCGGCGGCGAGGACAGGTCCATGAGCTTGGTCGAGTTGACGAGGAGGAGCACGGTGATCGACGGGAATTCGGCACCGGCCGGGCGCCCGGGAGCCCTCGAAGGTTGAGGCCCAGCATGCCCGACGCCTTGCACGGGCACAACCTACAAAAAGAGCCCCCGCCATGCGGGGGCTCTCGATCTCGTCAGGGCCCCGCTCAGAACGGCAACTGGCGCACGACGACCTCGGCCGCGTGGTGGAACGCATCGGGCCGCACGCCCAGGTAGATGATCAGGGCGGCCAGGGCACCGGCCGTGACGAAGGACACCCACTCCGTGCCCTCGTAGCTGTCCTCGGTCGGGTCGTTCATGTACATCACGACGATGACCCGCAGGTAGTAGTACACCGAAATGAGGGAGTTGATGACGCCGATGACCGCCAGCGGGATGAGCCCCGCCCGCACGACCGCCGCGAACACGTAGAACTTCGCCATGAACCCCACGAAAGGAGGGATACCGGCCAGGGAGAGGAGCGCGATGGCCAGGGTCGCGGCCGCCAGGGGCCGGCGCCGGCTGAGGCCCGCGTAGCGACTGATGTCCGTCGCTTCCTCGCCCCTCTTGTGGGACAGGACGTTCACCACGCCGAAGGCCGCCAGGTTCATGAGGCTGTACCCGACCAGGTAGAAGAGCATGCCGCTGCCCGCAGCCTCCCCCAGTTCCCTCGAGCGCATCATCCCGTCGGAGCCGCCGGTGGCCGGGGCCATGAGGGCCAGCAGGCCCAGGAAGAGGTAGCCGGCGTGGGCCACGCTCGACCAGGCCAGCATGCGCTTGATGTTCCCCTGCACGAGGGCGACCAGGTTGCCGACGCTCATGGTCAGCACGGTCAGGGCCGCCAGCACCGGGTACCAGGCGAAGGCCAACTGGGGCTGCATGAGGACGGTCCAGCGCAGAAGAATCGCGAACCCCGCCGCCTTGACCGCCGTGGCCATGAAGCCCGTGACGTAGGCGGGCGCGCCTTCGTACACGTCCGGCGTCCACATGTGGAAGGGCACCAGGGCGATCTTGAACCCGAAGCCGACCAGCATGAAGGCCATGCCCAGGGTCACGATCAGGGTGTCCGGCTCGCCGGCCTGCATGGCCCGGCTGATGCCCTCAAAACCCGTGTCCCCGGCGAAGCCGTACAGCAGCGCCATGCCCATGAGCAGGAACGCCGAAGAGAAGCCGCCCAGGATGAGGTACTTGAAGCCCGCCTCGGAGCTGCGCACGTCGCCGCGCACACCGCCGGCCAGCACGTAGGTGGCCAGGCTCATGGTCTCCAGACCCAGGAACAACGTCAGCAGATCATTGGCCGCCGCCAGCACCATCATGCCCAGCACGGTGAACAGGATCAGCGGGTAGAATTCGGGGCGATGCTTCCCGTCGCGGTCGAAGATGCCGCCGGCAAAGATGGTCGTCACCACGCCGATGCCCGCGAAGAGGAAGTTGAAGAACCGCGGGAAGGCTCCGGTCAGGAGCATGCCGTGCAGCGCCGTGCCCTCGGTGGTCTCGCTGGCGATCTGCACCGCGATGGCCCCCACCAGGACGAACATCGTCAGGTACGCCAGGTGGTCCTTCTTGAGAGTCCGGACGAAGGCGTCGACCACCATGACCAGCAGCCCGCCCCCACCAACGATGAGGTAGGGCAGCAGGGCCCCGCCCCCGAAATCCGGCATGGTTACGACATTCATCACTGACTCTCCGTGTCCCGCACGACGAAGACCGGACCGCCGTCCGCACCATCGCCAAGGGTGTGTGTCCCGTGAGGGGCTGGGTGGTCGTTCCCCGGCGCCGCCAACGGCGCCAGCACCTGCTCGATGCTCTTCTCGATCCGCGTGAGAACGATGCCGGGACGCACGCCCAGCCAGAACATGAAGACGACCAGGGGCAGCAGCACGGCGAACTCGCGCACGCTCAGATCGCCCAAACCCTTGTTCTTCGCGTTGGCCAGCTTGCCGAAGAAGACACGCTGGTACATCCACAGCATGTAGATGGCACCGAGCACGACACCGGTGGTCGCCAGGGTCGCCATGAGCTTCGCGTGGGGCAACGTGTCACTGGCGAAGGTTCCGAAGAGGATCATGAACTCGCCCACGAAACCCGCCAGCCCCGGCAGCCCGATGCTGGCCAGGGTCGCGATCATGAACACGGTGGCGTAGGCCGGCATCTCGTGGGCCAACCCGCCGAACTCCGAGATCTCACGGGTGTGCCGCCGCTCGTAGATCACCCCCACCAGGAGGAAGAGCGCGCCGGTGGACAGGCCGTGGGCCAGCATCTGGAAGACGCCGCCGGCCACCCCCATCGGGGTCAGACTGAACAGGCCCAGCACAACGAAGCCCAGGTGGCTCACCGACGAGTAGGCCACGAGCTTCTTGACGTCCGGCTGGACCATGGCCACGAGGGCCCCGTAGATGATGCCGATCACCGCCAGGATGCTCATGAGGGGCGCGAAGGCCGCGACCCCCTCCGGGAAGAGCGGTATGGCGAAGCGAAGCATGCCGTAGGTGCCCATCTTCAGCAGCACGCCGGCCAGGATGACCGAACCGGCGGTGGGCGCCTCAACGTGGGCGTCGGGCAGCCACGTGTGCAGGGGGAACACCGGCACCTTGATGGAGAAGGCCAGGATGAAGGCCGCGAAGAGCCATAGTTGGGGCTCGCGGGCCAGGTCCAGGGCCATGAAGGCGGACAGGTCCATGCTGCCGGCCTGGAAGAACATGTAGAGGATCCCCACCAGCATGAAGACCGAGCCCACCATGGTGAAGATGAAGAACTTCACCGCCGCGTAGATGCGCCGCTGGCCGCCCCAGATCCCGATGATGAAGTACATGGGGATGATCATGACTTCCCAGAAGACGTAGAACAGCAGCATGTCCCGGGCGAAGAAGGTGCCCAGCATGGCGGTCTGCAACAGCAGCAGGACAGCCATGAACCCCGGCACCCGCTCGGTGACGGCCTTCCAGGTGGACAGCACGACGATGGGCCCCAGGAAGGTCGTCAGCATGACCAGGACGAGGCTGATGCCGTCCATGCCCATGTGGTAGCCGACCTGCCCGTTCAGCAGCCAGGCCGCCTTCTCGACGAACTGGTCGTCGCCCCGGGAGGAATCGAAGTGGAACCACAGGTGGAGCGACAGCACGAAATCGACCAGGGTCACGGCCAGCGCCACCATGCGCGCGTGGCTTGCCCGGCGGATGGCCGTCCAGATCAAGAGGGTCCCCAGCAGCGGGACGAACGTGACCCAGGTCAGGATGTGATCAGTGATGAACGACAAACCAGGTTCCTCCTAGCCCGAGAAACAGAGGTAGAGGACGAAAACCGTCATCCCGGCCACCATGGACCAGGCGTAGAACCGCACCATGCCGTTCTGGAAGAGCCGCAGCAGCGAGCCCACGATGGCCACCATCAGCGCCGTGCCGTTGACCAGCAGACCGTCGATGAGCCCGGCGTCGACACCCTTCCACAGCACGGTCTTGCTCAGCCGGAACCCCGGCCGGATGAACGCGGCCTCGTAGGCCTCGTCCACGTAGTACTTGTTCTCCAGCACCCGGTGCAGGAAGCCGCCGCCCAGACGCCGCGCGCCTTCGGCCAGGTCCAGGCGCTTGGTGTAGACGAACCAGCCCAGCGTCAGCCCCAGGATCCCCCAGGCCAGGGACGCCAGGGCCAGGGTCCACTCCATGGCCGTGTCGTGGGCGGCCCCGCCGGCGTGCTCCGCTCCATGGGCCACTTCTTGGGCCATGCCGTGGGCCCCGCCGAACACCGGCTCCAGCCACTGCTCGAAGTGGGCCGCGCCGCCCATGAAGTGCGGAATGCTCACCCAGCCGCCGACCAGGGACAGCACCGCCAGCGCCACCAGGGGCAGCGTCATGGTCAGGGGCGACTCGTGGATGTGGCTCTTCACCTCGGGGCTGGCCCGGTTCTCACCGAAGAAGGTCAGCACCAGGAGGCGCGCCATGTAGAAGGCCGTCAGGCCCGCGCCCAGGAAACCGAGGGCCCACAGCGCCGTGTTGCCGCTGCTCCAGGTCTTCCAGAGGATCTCGTCCTTGGAGAAGAAGCCCGCGAAGGGGAAGACCCCCGTCAGGGCCAGGGTGCCCACCAGGAAGGTCCACCAGGTGATCGGCAGTTTCTTGCGCAGGCCGCCCATGACGCGCATGTCCTGCTCGTCGCTCATGGCGTGGATGACCGAACCGGAGCCCAGGAAGAGCAGGGCCTTGAAGAAGGCGTGGGTCATGACGTGGAAGATGCCCATGGAGAAGGCCCCCACACCGCAGGCCAGCATCATGTAGCCGAGCT
>JAUUZX010000485.1 GCA_030592025.1 bacterium
ATGAACGCCCGGGCCGTGTCGGGGCAGGTGCCCACGCAGGGTCCGGCGTGGTTCAGGGTCGTGCCGCCCACGAGCCCCTCGAGGCGGGCGACGATGCGCGCCAGGTCGGCGTCGCTCAGGTTGTCCAGGGGATCGCCGAGCACGGCGGCCGCGGGCACGGCCGGCAGGGGGTCGGCGAACATGGCGACGCGTTTCAGGTGGCGGTCTTCGGTGCAATCGGTCGTCAGGAAGACGTCCACCAGTTGGGTCGCCAGGTTGGCCCCGATGAGACCGGCGCCCAGGGTGAGCACGTTGGCGTCGTTGTGCTCCCGGCCGTTGCGGGCGCTGGAGAGGTCGTAGGCCATGGCCGCCCGCACGCCGGGCACCTTGTTGGCCACCATGGACGAGCCGATGCCGGCGCCGTCGATCATGATGCCCCGGTCGGACCGGCCGGCGGCGACCTCCTCGGCCACGGCCCGGGCGTAGACCGGGTAGTCGACGGCCTCGGCCGAGTGGGTGCCGCAGTCCCGCACCGTGTGGCCGGTGTTCTTCAGATGGGCGGTGAGCTGTTCCTTCAGGGCGAACCCGCCGTGGTCCGCGCCAATCGCGATCTTCATGGGCGTCCTCTCGTCTTCATCCCCGTCACCAGACGCGGGAGCTGTCGCCGGCCTTCTTCTGGGCAGCGCTGCGGCTCGGGCGTTCACCGTTGATGGCCCGCTGCAGCCGCCCAACGTGGCGGCGCAGGGCCTCGATCCCTTCGTCCTCGGCCCGGTAGGTCGTCACCTGGCGGGCATCGCGCTTGGTCTTGCGGATACGCAGGTACCCGCCCGCTGCCAGCTTGGCGGTCTGGACGTGGAGGTTCCCGTCGGCCAGGCCCGTGGCCTCGCGCAATTCGGTGAACGACCAGTCGTGACCGTCGGCCAGGGTGGCCATGACGGCCAGGCGGGCCGGCGTGCCCAGTAGTGGATCCAGGGCGCTGGTCTTCATGGCCGGAGCGTCTTCATGGCCGGAGCGCTTTCTTCTTCAGTGCATTTGCTGGCTGCTTGCGGAACGGCCGTCGCTGGCGCGTCCCCAGACCCTGATCGACAGGAGCTTCGTGGGGTGAAGGATTAATGTCAAGAGTGATTTTAATACTTACTTTATAATATGAAGTAACTTCACATCCGTGGCATATCGCTGTTATGGCTGCGATAGGCCGCGAACTATCCCAGGTATGGGCTTCGGGTACGGAAGCCGCCGCGCGGCGGTCCCCTTGTCGGATATCGTTCGGACCCGGACCATCTCGGAGATTTCGCTTGGCGCACGCCGGTTCCGAAGAAGGCCCCCACGGGCCTATTGAGGGCCCTGGCCGCGCCTCACCCTCGCGCCGGGACCGGGGGTGGTGGAACGGTGTCCAGAACGCTCCGGAGCTGGGCCTGCTGAAGGTACTGGGGCTGCACGAGTTAGGCCTAATCTTCCAGCGAGATCTCACTGCCCGAAAAAGCTCCTCCGAAAAACGCCAATGTAGCCGTTCATCCTCCTGTACAGCGCGAATCACCAACGAAAACAGAAGGAAGTCGCCGTGAACAACTCGATCTACCTGATCAATCCCGCCACCGATCACCCTTCCTACTTCAACGCGGAGGCGATGGCGAAAATTACGGGCCACGGCGCCGCCAACGTCATCGCGCTGGCTCTGCCGACGGTGGCCGCCCTGGTACCGGACGACTTCTCCGTGACGATGTGCGACGAGGCCGTCACGCCCGTAGACTTCGAAACCGAAGCCAAGTTCATCGGGATCACCGGCATGGTCAGCCAGTTCAGGCGGATGCAAGAGCTGGCTGCCGAGTTCCGTCGTCGAGGCAAGATCGTGATCATCGGCGGACCTCATGCCTCATTACGTCACGATGTAGTGCGGCCCCTGTGTGACATCCTGGTTCGTGGCGAGTTAGAGGACGTGGCCACCGAACTGTTCGACGACCTGCGCCGGGGCGCCTGGCGCACGGATTATTTCGGCGGCAAGACCGACCTACAAAACTCCCCGGTACCGCGCCTGGATCTGTATCCCAACGAGCGGACCCTGACTGGAGCGGTCCAGACCTCCCGCGGGTGCCCCTTCAAATGCGAGTTCTGCGATGTGATCCAGTATCACGGCAACTCCCAGCGGTTCAAGCCGATCGCCACGATTCTGGCCGAACTGGACCAGCTACACCGGTACGGATACCGCCAGGTCTTCATCACCGACGACAATCTGACAGCCAACAAGAAGCGGGCGCGCAAGCTTCTGCGGGCAATCCGGGAGTGGAACCGAGCCCAGGCCGAACCCATCGCCTTCGCCACGCAGCTGTCGATCGAGGCCGCCACCGACGACGACCTGCTGGAACTGGCGGCCGACGCAGGAATCTCCAACGTGTTCGTGGGCATCGAAACCCCCAACGAGGACGCCCTGATGGAGGCGGGGAAGCTCCATAACTGCCGGAAAAACATGGTGGAGCTGGTCGAGCGATTCACGGCGTTCGGTATCTCGATCATGGGCGGGATGATCGTGGGCTTCGATGCTGACGGTCCGGACATCTTCGAGCGCCAGTTGGACTTCGCCATGTCCCTGCCGGTTCCGTTCTTTACCCCGGTGGCCCTTTTCGCGCATCAGAC
>JAUUZX010000106.1 GCA_030592025.1 bacterium
CCGGATCATCGGCCGTCGGCAGGTAGCTGTAATCCTGCCCGAAGACCACCTGGGTGACGGGCGCGCTGGTGAAGGCCGGCGGCTGGTTGTCGTCGGGCGCCGAGGTGGCTGGCAGGACCATGACCGCCGCGTGATCCACGTTGTCGTTCTCCGCAATCTCGATGACCGCATCGGCCTCATCGGCCCGCACGGTCGCCACGTAGCTGCCCAGCGCCTCGGACGTATCCCAGCTGACCTGGATCAACTCGGTCTCCCCGGCGGCCAGCCCGTCCAGCTCCACCCGCCGCAGAATGGCCTCGGCGTCGTTGCCGCGGCGCAAGCCCAGCTCGATGGCGAAGGGCCCGGCGTCCATCGGCCCGGCGTTGAGCAACGCGCCCTGGATGGACACGGGCTCGCCGGAATGGACCTGGGCCGGCACACTGATGGAGGCCACCAGGTTGGGCACCTCGCCCAGCCTGGCATCGGCCAACAGGGCGTCGTCGAACAGGGGCGGGGCATCGGCCGCCAGGGCCAGACAGCCCTCGGCGTCCAATCGGTCCAGCACGCCCGTGAGCGAGTCCACCAGGTCCTGGGTGTCAGGCCGCCCGGACAGCAGGGCGATGAGGCTCTCCACCTGGGCGCGCAGATCGGCCACGGCCTGGTCATCGCAGTCCGCCTGGGCCGAGAGCAACTCGTGGATCAGGCCCACCAGGGACTGTCCCGCCTCCAGGTCGTCCGAGGACAGGGCATCGTTCAGGGCGTCAAGCAGGCCCACCGTGCCCTCCTGGGCCACGGTCACCCGCAGCCTGGCGTAGCCGGGCTCCAGGCCACGGGCCTGCTCGAAGGTCGTCGGCTCCCGGGACACCACCACGAAGAGATCGCGGGGCTGGGCGGCATCCATGCCCGCCGGTGCCTGCACTTGCAGGGTCAAACTGCGCGACTCGCCCGGCACCAAAGCAAAACCGGTGGCTTCCAGCGCCAAGATGAGGTCGCTCGGGGCGTCCAGTGCCAGGTTCACCGCCGCCGCGGCGTTGCCCGTGTTGTGTAAGCGGACCATGGCCGTGGCGCTGGCGCCCGGCGGGATCATCAGATCGTGCGGTTCCATGGCCAGGGAGAAGTCAGCCAGGCTGGGCATCTCCTCGTTCACCACCAGCTGGCCCGAGGCCGAACCCTCGGCCGTGATGGTCATGCTGTACGGGGTGCCAGGCGCCGGCCAGGCGCCGGCCGACTGCGGCGCCAGGATCAGGCCCACGCGCCGGGTCTCACCCGGGGCCACCTCAACAGCATCAAGGGCCAGTTGCGGCGCCAGGACAGGATCGCTGGCGCTGACCGACAAGGCGTAGCTGCCGGAAGAGGGCCCCAGATGACGCACTTCCAGGAGTCGGGCGGCCAGCCGGGCACCGTCCACGTCCACCGAATTGCGCGGGTCCTCCACCAGGCGCAGCTGCACCTCCGGCGCGCTCGGCTGGAAATAGGTGCAGGGAATGGCCAGCGAAGAGGCCAGGCCACCCGGCCCGTCCACCGTCACCCGGATGGCGTAGTCGCCGGCGACGGTCCGCGGGTCGGGCACCACCTGAAGTTGTGTCCCATCCAACGTGGCGCGCCAGCCCTCCGGCGCGGCCACCCGCAGCAGGAAATCTCCCGACAGGGAGCTGGCCACATCGAGATCGGCCGTGAAGGGGCCCGCCCCCGACCAGATCGAGGGCGCGGAGGACAGGAGCACCTGCTCGGCGCCCGTGAGATCCAGATTGGCCTGGTCGGCCTGGCCGTCGGCGTGGAAGAGGGCGATGGTGCCGCTGGCCCCGGCCAGGCTCAGGCCCGTATCCGCGCTCTGCGGCTGGCCGTCCACCAGCAAGCTGCCCTGCACATCGGCCAGGGACACGGCAGCCTGTTCCAGCAGAATCTCCACCGATGTCACGCCCAGGGGGCCGGCGAAGGCGCCGCCCACATGGAGCTGCTCGCTTTGAACGGTCCACGGTCCCGGCGTGACCGGCAGCTCGTCCACGCTCAGATCGCCGGCCACCTGCATGGGCACGACCGGTCGCTCGGCCGTGTTCATGGCCGCGGTCACCGTGCCACCGGCCAGCGCCAGGGAATAGGCGCCGGGGGCGTCGGGTGCGAAGAGATCGCCGAAGGAGCCTTGGGCCGACAGGCCGCCAGCCAGAAGCCCTCCGTAGATGTCCAGTGTGCCCTCACCCTCCAGGCCGGCCTGCTCCACATCGGACAGGACCACACCGTTGTCGAAGCCGCTCCAAGAAACCGCCGCGTCCTGGTACACCGTCCCCTGGCCATCGGCCGCGTCAGCGGTCGGGGCATACATGCCGCGGGCCAGGACCACCAGATCGCCAGCGCCCCAGGTCAGGCTCTGCTGGCCCACGATGCGCAAGTGCCCCAACTCCAGGCTCCCCTGGACGGCGGCCGGTTGCAGGCTGGCGCTCACCGGGACGGTCGCCTCGGCCAGGTGTCGATCGGCCGGGTGGAGCATGCCGTCGTCCATCACGCCCTGGGGGGTGCCGTCCAGGATGGGATCCGTCACATAGTTGGTGATGGCGTTGACCGATTGGGCGAAGCCGTTCACGAAGTTGCAATAGCCCGTGTACAGGAACTGCACCACGTCCGCAGGGCCATAGGGCAAGGGCGACCCCATGGGGTCCATCACGGACGACATGGTCGAGCCCTCCGGCCAGGGGACGCTGCCCAGGATGCTGATTGGGATGGTGCACTCATCCGACTCCCCGCCGATGAGGGTGCCCAGGGTCTCGATCATCTCCTTGATCAGGTCCTGGATGACAACGCCGAAACCAGGGCTGGCCAGCTTCTCGCACACGCCGCGATCGCCCCCGGAGCAGGCGTTGGCCGCGGCCAGACCGCCGGTGACCATGCCGAAGTTCATTCCGTTGACCTTCTGCAGGTTACCCACGTAGCCCATGGCGGAGGGACAGGAGATCAGCCCGCAGACGATGGAGTTGATGAGCAGGGCGTACTCGAATGCCGCACCGCCGGTGCCGTCGTCCAGCCGGCCGATCATTCGCCCCTCCCCGTCCATCTCCATCCAGGCGGCCCGCGGCCGTCCGCCGAGGGTGACTGTGGCCGTCGGCGCGTAGACGGCCAGGCCGGCCTCCAGGGCGCGATAGATGCGCAGCTGAGTTGACAGGGGCAGATCCAGGGCGCCGTAGAACACCAGGTACAAGCCCACATTTCCTTCCAGGTAGGTGAAGGGAATTCCCTGTTGCCGCGCCTCGGCGAACACCCGTCCGGTGGACACGGCCTCGTTCAGGCCGGACATGCGCTCCATCAGGGCCGCCTCCATGGAGGTGGCGGTCAGGCCGTAGCCGGACTGGAAGGTGCGCCGATCGCGCACCAGTTGGCCCGGCAGGCCCAAAGTCTGAACCTGCTCCCGCACCAGGTCCAAGCCCAGGCTCTGAACCGCCTCGGGCGAAATGTGGGCCGTGGCCAGGAGCACCCGTGGGGCAAAGTTGTAGGGGCGCTGCCCCTTCAGCTGCCCCAGGACGTGGACGCGGGAGGCGAAGTTGGAGCCGTAGAGCAGCAGCTCGGTGGTGGTCAGCTGGGCGGCCATGTGGCGGTGGAAGGAGTTCTCCTCCTGGGTGGGCTCCTCCTCCGGATCCCGCAAGGCCATCTCGGCGGAGATCTCCTGGGCGCGAGCCACGACGGCCCGCAGTAGCTCCTGGCGGGCGCGGGTCAGGCGGGCCGGCACAGGCGCCGCCTGGACCAGCAGGGAGGACACGTCCAGGGGGTCGATCATCACCTGGCCGAAGTCCGTATCCCCCGAGTCGTAGGGCAGGCCGGCGCGGGCCTCCTCGCCCAGGCGATCCGCCAGGGGCCGGCGGTGGGTCTCCCCCTGACCCTCCACTTGTCCCGGGGCCAGCAGCTCCACCTCCAACCAGAGGGAGGTGGCGTAGATGTCGGTCAAGGCACCGCCGAAGTTGGAGGCGAACTCCTCGAAGGCCTCACCGGGCATGACCTCCCGCTCAATAGGGTGCTCCAGGTCGTGGATCTCCAGGGTGGGCGTGTAGTGGGTCGAGGCGGTAAAGAAGACCATGCCCGACACCACCTCGGCCTCGATATCCTGGTAGGAGATCAGCGAGCGGCCCACCAGATCGCCGGCGCCCCGGTTCACGGTCAGCACCGGCGGATGGAGCTGTAGCTCCTGATCCCAGGCGGGCTGATAGTCCTCGTAGACCAGACGAACGGACACCCGGTGTCGCAGTTCTTCCGGCACCGCCGCCGCCAGCTCGCCGGAGGCGCTGGAGACCACCTGCTCGCCCATCGCTGCGTCGGGGAAGCTGGGATCCAGGGCGACCCAGCCATTGTCGATCCAGGCCTCGGCCCAGACGTGATCCCGGAGATGCTCCCGGAGCTCGGCGGGAAGGCTGGGCTGCTCAAAGAGCAGCGCTTCCAGCTCGGCGTCGCCCAGGGTGGTCAGGGCGGCCAGTTGGGCCGAGCGGGTGTCCCCCAGCCCGCTCCGCGCCGAGGGGTCCAGCATGCCCAGCAGGCGAACCGGATCGGCTCGCAGGGCGCCCAGGTCCACGGGCAGGCCGGCGCGGTCCATGGTGCCCGCGGCAGGGAACATGCCGGCCTCCAGGCGATCCAGACCCGCCTCGTCCAGGTTCCCTCGTCTGTATCCCGCCGGGATGCCCGAGGCCCGGAGCAGTGCCACCAGCAGGTTGGTCCGATCCACCGCGTTGCCGCCCAGACCGTAGAGGGTGCCGCGGGCGCCGTGCAAGGATCCTGCGTAAGGCTGGTGGCTCACCTCATCGCGGACGAATTCGAAGAGGACCTGGGCGTCGCCGCCCAGGGTTCCCGCCCGATGGCTCACCGGCGGGTCGGCCGGATCCGCGTCCGGCGTGGCCGCCAGGAACTCGGCCGGAAATTCCGGCCCGTATAGTTTGATGCTGCGGCCGACCATGAACAGCCGCTGGCCCGAAACGGCGCAGGTCAGTTCGGGACCGGCCGTCAGGGTACCCTCGCGGGATGCGGCCAGGCGCAAACGCAGTTCGTAGGAGTCCCCGTCCACCAGGCTTCCCAGGGGCCAGATCCGGTCCTCCCCATCGGCCAGGGCTGGCTGGGAGCTGGAGAGCAAGATGGGGCCAAGGGAGGGCCAGCGCAGCACCAGGTTCTCGGCCGGCTCGCCACCGGCGTTGGCCACGCGCACGCGGACGGCGAGCTCACCGCCCGCCAGGTCGGCAAAGCGGTACTCGTCCTGGAATACCTGCACCGAGACCGGCTGGGCCGCTGCCGCGGCCGGCAAGGCCAGCATGAGGCCCAACCAGGCCAAACCGATCCAGAATCTGTTGCTCCGCTTCAAAAAACACCGCTTCTGCCCACTCATTTGCCACCGCCTAAACAATTAGAGATTGACCGGTCTCCAAGCCCTCCTGGACCCGGCCCGCTTTTGCGCCATTTTTGTGTTTTCGGTCCGCCCAAGACACCAGGCCCGGACGAATCGGGGCGATCATACTGAAACTGGAATGCCGTGTCGAGGGCCAGTATGTTAGGTCCGCAGGGTGGCACAAGTTTTCTGTGCGGGCGACCTTGGGCTGGCCCCGGAATGGAGAAGATGCCAAGCCCTGAAAGGGCGAAATAGATCTTCGAACGTTTCCTGGCTAACGTGCATTCTTGAAGGCGTGATGGTGGAAGAAAAAAAATCAGTGGTGGAAGAAAAAAAAGCAGCGAAGATTGTGGTCCTGCGGTCGGTTCCGTCGGGTCAGGTTGCGGACCAGGAGTCCAGTGACGACGATCTGATGTTGCTCATGCGGGCGGGCAGGCAGGAGGCTTTCACCAGGCTGGTGCGGCGCTATCAAATGCGGGCCCTGGGGGTGGCCAGCAAGATGTTGGGGCGTCCCGACCTGGCCAAGGACGCGGTCCAGGATGCCTTTTTGCAAATCTATCGCTACCGGGATCGCTATCGGGCCGAAGGCAAGTTCAGGCCCTACTTTTTCCGCGTGCTCGTCAACCAGTGCAAGATGATAAAGCGCAAGCGAAGGCGCCTGGCGGACTGGGGCGAGGATCGGGATCTGCCGGACACGGCGGCCTGGCCCGAGGCCCAGCTCATCGAGCGCGAGAAAATGCGCGAACTGGAAGCCGCCTTGCGCTTGTTGAGCCC
>JAUUZX010000128.1 GCA_030592025.1 bacterium
CCGCCTATCAGTCTGACGGCACTGGCGGACGGACCTGTCCGGTGAAAAACAGCATGATTCGTGCCGGACAGCAATCCTGGACTCATAGTGTATTAGCGCGGGAAACAGGGAAAACCTCTAACGTGACGCCACAGGAGTCTCGGCCCGGTCGCCGGTTGACCCGCCGCCGGGGGCGTAATACGGTCCGGGTCGGTCGACGAGGCCGGAGTTCGCGGAGGGATGATCAACGATAGGAGCCCGCCATGCGATCGATGCGATGGATCCTGGCCCCGACGTTCGCCGCTTTCCTTGTGCCCCTGATCCTGATCTCCTCCTGCGACGACACCGGCAGTCCCGAAGTGGCGATGGACGAATCCCACTCACCGCTCGTCCCCCTGATCGCCGAGGGCGTTCCGCCTTCCGACACGGTCGAACCGGCCGCGGCGACCTGGACCCAGCCCCGCCGCGTCGTCTGGATACACCGCTCGGTGGGCGGCAACATCATCCGTAAAGGCGACGTGGACATGTACGACGTGCTGGACAGCCTGAACGCCGTCCACGGCACGGACCTCGAATTATGGCACCACTTCAGCGGCGGGCCACCCTACTGGAACCGCTACTACGACGGCGACGACGCCCAGGTGATACCCAACTTCGGTCCGGCCTTGGACGAGAGCAACCAGCTCCACCCCCAGCACCTGATGCGGATCTTCTGCTCCGACGACCCGCAGTACGTTGCCGCACGCGATTCCATTGACGAGTTCAAGCTGATCCTCTTCAAGAGCGGCTACGACAACACGGTCCCCTATGGCACCGACCGGACCGGGCTCTGGCGCGACTGCTACCGCGCCATGAAGGACAGTCCGCTGCTGTCCGATCCGTCGCGCCGCGTCATCGTGATGGGTTTTCCGCCATTGCGGTACGGCCTCGGCGCGGCCACGCAGGCCGACGCCGACAGCTGCCGCGCCTTCAACGAATGGCTGGTCGAGGACTTCGTCGCCGACCGCGACAACCTGTTCGGCTTTCCCTTGTGGGACATCATGGCCGGCCCGAACAACTGGCTGCGACCGCAATACGAGATGATCGACGTTGCCATCGACTCCCACCCCAACGAGTACGGATCGGAGATCATCGGCCGGTATCTGATGCGGTTCATCCACGAGGTGGCCCGGCAGGAGGGCGATACCGAGCCGGGGCAGTGGCCCCGAGGGGCGAGGCACTTCGAGCGGCACGAGGAGACGGTCCGCTTCATTCCTGACCGGCGGCCCTAGAAGTACACGATGGCCCGCAACTGCTCGCGTGTCTCCACGGCGAGTTCCTCGATGGGTTCGATCCGCTCGGTGTCCGTGGCGATCCACAGGGCGATCTCCTCTTGGTCCCGAATTGGGTGCCAGTCGCCGAATGGCCGGCAAGCTGAACCCGGACGCCAGGATTACCTCTTTGTACTTGACCAGTAGGGGCGGCAATTGCCGACACGCGCAACCCCGCATCAACCGCGGCGCCGACCCTTGTTTCGCACACTGAAACCTGCGGCGTACCAAAACGACCCCCCTTCCCCCGTTTTGTCTGGAGAAGGCGCTTTTCCATGGGGCGGGAACAATTCCGCGCGCTTAATCCATCTTCTCAAAGTCGCCGGGCTTCCAGGTCCGGTCGAAGAAGGCCTGATCGGGGCCGTAGAGGCGGATCAGGCTGAACCACCCCTTGCCCGGTACGGTCTTCACCCAGTTCTTCTCCTTGCCTGCGGGCGCGTCAGGTCCGAAGTAGAGCATAGTGGAGCCGTCCGCGTTCTGTTCCGGATTGTCGCGTGAGCCGATGGACGGATACGGCTGCCCGTTGTCCAGCCCCGCCGCCGTGGTGGCATCGTAGGCGGTCAGGGACCAGAACAGCCGGGCGGGGACGTTCGGCGGCAGCGTGATGCTGTACGTGTGGTCGCCCACCAGGAAGTTGCCGTCGCTGTCCTTGTAGGCGCCCGCGTACTTCGCACCGATCCCCACGCGTGATGTGATCATCGCCGTGCTTATGGAATAGTGGTTGATGAACATGTGCGCCTTGGCGTTCACGTCCGTGTGTTTCGTTTCGCGTGTCCTGAACTCTTCGTCGAGTCCCACGCGCATGAAGTCGTCCAGTTCGGTCTTGCCGTGGGCCACCCATTGGCGGTCCTCCCACCAGATCCCCTTGTCCTCGCGGTCGGAGTTCGCGGCGATGTTCTTGGCCATCTTCCAGGCCGTGAGAGCGGCCTTGTCGAGCAACTCCTTCTGCCGCGCGTTCGGCGCGAAGGTCTTGCCTTTGGCGATGCCCAGCGTGGCGAGCACACCGTGCATGTAGGGGTCCGTATCGTCCACGACGTCGTCCTGGATGAAGCGGTCGAGCATTTCGAAATAGCTGGCATCCTGGGCAAAGAGATAGTCCGCCGGGACGTCGGAGGCATGCTTGAAATCCATGGGCTTCGCATCGCCCTCGAGGGGGTAGATCCGGACCTTCTCCATATTGTCCACGGCGGGCTTCAGGTTCGCCGCGTCGTCGAAGAAGCCGCGCGTGAAGACGAACACGCCGTTGGTGCGGCAGCGGTAGACGAAGTACTCGTCCTCGTCCACATCACCCTCGTATCCCGGGGGCAAGATGAGGTACTTGCCGCCTTCGCCGCGGTCGGGACCGGGCAGGCCGATGTCTGCCAGGTACTTGATGCCGTCGATCTCCGGGCCCTCGATGGGCCGGTGCCAGACATCGTCGATGAGCGCCTGCAACTTGGGCGGGGCCTCGATGACCATGGGCCCGTCCTTGGCCAGGTCGAGGAAGCCAATGCCGTAGATCACGTCCGAGTTGGGCGTGGTGATGATGGTGTTGGCCTTGAGGCGATTCTCGAAGACGGCGAAGACGTTGTAGCCCTCGCCGAAGGTCCGTGCCTGGCCCTCCTTCATGGCGTACATGTTCACCGAGGGCAGTGCCCAAAGGTAGGTCTGCACCGCGCGCTGGTAGTAGAGGTCTTCATCCAGAGCGACGGTCGTTTCCGGCGTCGGGTAGTCATTCACGAAGGCCAAGTCCACCGGATGCGCGTCCTGGTCGGCCGGACCGGGGCTGTTGCAGGCCGCAGTTGGCAACAGGAGGCCGAGCACCACAGTGAGCATGTATGCCCTTACTAGCGTTCCGGTACGAGTCATGTCCTATTCCCCTTTGTTTCTCTGAGTATGCGATGGCTCACTCATTCTACTGCGCCATGTCATCACGTGGGCGGGAGCCGTCCTCGAACATGACGGGAGTCTTGATGACATTGGCCCGCTTGTCTACAGTGCAATTCCGCGAACTCGATCACCACTTGGCCGCGAGGAGCAGGAGGCGCCGCTGCGCGTCATCGCAGCAAGTCGGCGGAGCATGATCGCCGAGGCTACCCCCGACAGGACGACGAGCAGGACCACGATCCAGAAGAATCCATCGACTCCCGACTCCTTCAGCGGAACCGGCTCCCAGATGTAATCCGGGCCCAGGCTCGAAACCGAGCCCATGAAAATGATCGTGTCGGCCGCGGCATGAGCGATGATCGCCGGCAGAATCGAGCGGGCACACCAGGCGAGCAGCCCCAGCGACGCTCCCATGACGAAGAGCGCCCCCTGTGCCTACCATTTAGTCCATCCGAGGCCCAATTGGCCGTCTGGAACCTGTTCGCCACTGCTCATACGGGTGTCCGGGAAGCCGTGAGCAGATCACTTCCGGCAATCCGTACCCGGATCTCGGATATGTACCGGTGATCTTCGACACCAGGGGTAATCGTAGCCGTCAGGCGGAACGCAGTGTAAGCGGTTGGAAGACCTTGCGCCGCTGATCTCGGGTTCGCATACTGGGACCTACGGGGTACCATATCGAAGGCTCCTTCATCGGAAGGAGCCTTCCTTTTTTTCCTGGGACGCAACTCCGGTCCAACCGGGAGGGACCATGCGCACGATCCTGTTGTTCGTCGACGGCTACGGCTGGGGCAGTCAGGACCCCACCACCAACCCGACCCTGACCTACGACGGCGACCTCCTCCGCCTGCCACCACGCCCAGTTGCCGACACTCCGGTCCCTCACGCCAGCGGCTGGACCCGCCCCATCGACGCGGTCCTCGGCGTCGACGGCGTGCCCCAGAGCGCCACCGGCCAGACCACCCTGCTCTCCGGCGTCAACGCCCAGGCCGCCTTCGGCAAGCACCTGACGGGTTTCCCCAACGACCTGCTGCGGTCGATCCTGCTGGAGCACTCGGTCCTCAAGCAGGTGGCCGACCGCGGCCACACGGCCTGCTTCCTCAACGCCTTCCGGCCCCGCTTCTTCGAGTTCCCCCGGGAGCGCCAGTTGCGCTTCTCGGCCACCACCGTGGCCAACCTGGCGGCCTACCTGCCCTTCTTCACCCTGGACGACGTGGCCGCCGGAACGGCCGTCTACCAGGACTTCAGCCACGTCGAGCTGCGGGCCAAGGGCTTCGACCTGCCACCCATGGCGCCGGCCGATGCGGGGCGGATCATCGCCGAGGCGTCACGCCGCTACGACTTCGTGCTCTACGAGTACTTCCAGACCGACAAGGCGGGGCACAGCGCCGATCCCCAACGCATCAAGGCCATCCTGACCGGGCTGGACGCTCTCCTGGCCTCCCTGCTGGCCGAGCGCGACGACGACCTCCTCGTGGTCCTCACATCCGACCACGGCAACCTGGAGGACGTCAGCACCCGTCGCCACACGACGAATCCCGTGCCGCTCATGGCCTGGGGTCCGGGGGCGAAGGATTTCGTGGATGGGATCACCAGACTGGATCAGGTGACGCCGGCGCTGGCGGCCCGTTACGGCTGAGCCACATCGATCCGCGTCAGCAGATCCTGCACCGCCAGGGCCACCGCTTCGGGCTGTTCCTCATAAATGAAGTGCCCCGCACCGGCCACGACCCGCACCTCGAGGCGGCGGATCCCCGCTTCCAGCACAGCGACCTCCCGGGGATTCAGGGCGCCCTGATGGGGGGCGCCGCCTTGGAGCAGCACCACCGGGATGGCCAACTGGTGGAGGCGGGGCGCCAGAGGCGCGGGTTCGGCCTGCTCGCTCATGGTCAGGAAGGCGTCGATGGTGCCCTCGATGTCCCGACCGGTGCCGCGGAAGTAGTGGCGGAGGGTCCGCTTGTCGACCCAGGAGGCGTCGCCCGAGGCCTTGCGCAGGTCGTCGCCGAAGCGGTCCCGCAGCATGCAGGCGCCGCCCAGCTTGGCCACCAACTTGGCCAGCTTCAGCCCCCTTCGCACCGTGGGGGTGGCCGCCGACTCGGCGGCGCCGCCCTCCACCGAAACCAGGCCGCGCACGAGGTCCGGCCGCTCCAGGGCCAGGCGCAGGGTCATGCTCGCGGCGACGCCCTGGGCCACCACCACGGCGTCGGCGACACCCGCGTGGTCCAGCGCCTTGGCGAGCCGATGGGCTTGGGCCGTGAGGGTGTAGTCGGCGTCGGCGGTGCGGTCGGAAAGGCCCACGCCCAGGGGCGTCACGGTGACTGTCCTCAGCCCTGCCTCGGCCAGGATGTCTTGCAGATTGCGATACCCGTAGGCGCAGCCCGACAGGCCGGGCACCAGGACGACGACGGGAGCCGAGGGTGGGCCAACGTCAAGCATTGCAACGTGTTCGCCGGGGGCGACGGGCACCAGTACGGGGTTGGCGACCGCCAGCAGGGGCAGGATCAAGAGCAGGGTGGACACGATGACCTCCTGGTCACCGGCAGACATGCAATTGTGGGACCGGAGTCGGGCCTGTTTTTCAACAACCTGCTAGGGCAGCCGTCCCTCCAGGTAGAACACCTCGAAGACCTTCTCGTGGAAGATGGGCCCGTGCCCGAAGTA
>JAUUZX010000088.1 GCA_030592025.1 bacterium
GGTCGGCTCCTCGCGGCCACAACCTCCCCACACTGCAGCCAGGAGCAGCAGCACTACCACGGGGTCAATGCCATTTTTGAGTGCTCTCATCGCGACACCTCCGCCACCAGGCCGGGAATCTCCCGCAGGGGCACCATGGGGGACCAGCCGATCGCCCTCTTGAGCGATGCGGTCAGGGTCAGGACTTCATAGCGGGCGTTGATCACGTTGCTACGCGCTTCGACCCGATTCGCCTCGGCCACGAGCACATCGATGTAGTTGATCTTGCCCATCTCGAGCATGAGCAGGCTCTCATCGAGGACTTCCTCGGCCCGCTCGAGGTTCAACTGGACCGCGACCATGACGTCGCGGGCCAGGATCAGGTTCGCCAACAACTCCAGGACTTCTACCTGCACGTCGCGCCGGCGCCCGGAGAGCTCGGCCTCGGTGCGGCGGATCCTCGCGTCGGTCTCCTTGACCAGTCCCCGGTGGAGCAGCCCGTCAAAGACCGGCACGTTGAGGGCCACGGACGCCCGCCAGGAGTCGTGGCCGTCGTCGAACAGCGAATCGGCCGTCCGCCCCACGTAACCATAGGCGCCGGCGAGACTCAGGTAAGGCAACAGTTCCGACTTCTGGGCCTGGCGGTTGCGGCCCAGGATATCCACGAAGAGCTGCGTCGCCATGAGGTCCGGGCGTAGCTGCGCGAGGCGCAGGGCCTCGGCCTGGACCAGGTTGTCCATCTCGAGGGCCTGGTCGTTGGCGATGCGCAGCGGCGCTTCGGGGCGACGTCCCAGGTACGCGTTGAGACGGCTGCCCTCGTTACGCAAGCGCGCCTCGGCCACCGCCAACCGGGGCCGCGTGTTGGCCACCGTCACCGCGGCCTGCAGGGTATCGAGTCGGGTCACCAGCCCCATCTCGTAGCGCAGGGTCGTGATCTCCAGGAGCTCCGTCTCGTTGATCAGTTGCGCGCGGATGGCCTGGATGTTCTCCGCCGCCTTGACGATGCCATAATAGGCAGCCACGGTGGCCTCGACGGTCTCGTGCTCGACCGCTGCCGTGGCGCTGTTCTGCCGGTCGATGCCCAACCGCGCCGCTCCCATCGCCCCCAGGATCTTGATGGGGTTGAGCTCCCAACTCAGGTTCAGGTTCGCGTTCCAGTAGGTTTGGGCCGGGATCTCCCCCGGCGGTGGGATGAACGACCCGAAGGCGTCGCCGAATCCGCCGAGCCACTCGTCGAACCAGGGGTCCGCTCCCGGCGGCGCCGCCAGATCGAGGCCGCCGCCGCTGCCACCGAAGGTCGAATCGAGGGCGAAGCTGGGGTCCCGCGCCCGGGACCAGGTGCCGACCACGTCGAGGGTCGGCAGGCCGGTCGCCAGGGCCTGACGCTTCTGCCCCATGAGCTCGTCCATGCGCAGACGCTCGGCCCGCAATCGGTCGTTGGCCGTGAGGGCCTCGTCGACGCAGGACGCCAGGTCGAGGACCGGCCCCTCGCCATTCCGCGCGACGATGACGGCCCCGAGGGGCTCGGACTGGGTGAACAGGAGCGCCTGATCAGGGGATTCCTGCCCTTGCACAAGGGCAGGGCTGCCGCTGATCAGGAACCAACCGCACACGATGAGGCGCACGTCCAATCTCATGGCTACTTCTTTCCGGGTTTGTGCAAAGAGGTCCGGCGGTAACTGTCCTTCTCGATCACGCTCAGGAGTTCGGTCACGTCCGGGTCCCGGGGGATTCCGACCCGCGCGTGGGCCAGCACGGCCTCCCCCACCTCCACCAGAAGGATCGTCATGGTTTCCAGCGTGCAGGATTCGCCACAACCCTGACAGATTTCCGTCGCCAGGCCGTGGGTGAAGAACGCCATCTTCTTCAGCACGATGATCCGCTCGACCGGGGGCAGGGAATCCAGTTCCGCCAGGGAAACGGTGGTGTCCACCAGGGCCTGCATGAAATCCGGCCCCGGATCGTAGCCGTCGCCCGGATCGATGAAGAGAGCGGCATAGGTGGCAGGATGCTCCCAGACGAAGCGCAGCACCCCGATACCCATGTCCATGAAGGCATTTTCGGTGGCTGCCTGGCGCGTGGCGTTCAGGAGTCCCGCCACCGCCGCCCGCTTCACGGCATCGGCCAACTCTTCCATGTTGCCGAAGTTGCTGTAGACAGGCGCCGTCGACGCGCCCAGTTCATCGGCCACCTTCCGGGCGCTGAGGCCCGCAAGGCCCTCCCGATCCACCACCGTCAGACCGGCGGTGACGACATCGTCCCTGCTGAATACGGCTTTGCGCATGCTCGCCTCCTCGGTGGTGATATCAGAGAGGTATATGACGGGTGTTATATGACAGATGTTTCACACGAGGTGCAAGGTTTTTCAGGCGGGTCCGAGGACCAGTACGATGCCCACCCCGGCCAGGGCCGCAGCGGCGGCCTTGCGCTTACCAAACCGTTCCTTCAGGAAAAGGCTGGCGAAGATGAGGGTGAACAGCGTGCTCGATTGGTTAAGCGCCGCAGCCGTGCCCGTGGAGGTGTACTTCATCCCTGCCTGCCACAGGATGAGCGCAGCGTAGGAACCCAGGAGTACGCCGGGGACGGTCAGTCGCCAGGCGCGCTGGGGCCGGAACACCGCGAAGTAGGTCCGTCGCCCGGGGAGCAGGGCCGCCACCGGCACCAGCACGATCATGGACCCGATCTGGCGCACCGCCGTGGCCCACAGGACATCCGTGCGGACCAGCACCGGCTTCGCGAGGACGATCCCGTAGCCCAGGGTCGCCATGGCCAACACGCCGTAACCGATGCCTTCGATCACTGTTCGGCGGGAGGTCCCCGGCGGCGGCTCCACCCGCGAAGCGATGAGCACCGCACCAACTATCAGCACCATCCCCCCCAGTTGCCAGGGCCCCATGCGCTCACCCAGCAGGCCGAACGCGAACAGTGCCGTGAAGGGGGCGTACAGTGTGTTGACGATGGCGTTCAGGCCGGCGCCCACCCGATTCAGGCAGAGGTGAAAGAAAGTGTCGCTGAGAGCGATGGCGATGACGCCGCTCCCGATGAGGATCAGGTAGTCCTCCAGGGGCGCGACACCCAGCAGCGGACGTCCCATCACCAGGGCCGTCACCAGGAAGAGCATGCCCGAAAGACCGACCCGAAACAGGTTCAGGGCCAGCGCGGGCATCTCCTGTCCGGCCTTGCGGAAGAACATCACGGCGACGGACCAGACCAGCGCACAACTGAGCGCGTAAAACTCTCCCATGGTCCTAGGTCTCCGTCTCGGCTTCCGCCTTGGACAAGGGGAAAGCGAGCCCGACGAGGGCGCCCTCACCTGGTGAGGTTTCGAACCACATCCTGCCCCCTACCGAGCGCAGACGTTCGCGAATGCTGAACAGGCCGAACCCGGTGGCGGCGCCATGGGACCCGGCCGCCTCGTCACCACCCTCGGGATTGAAACCCCGTCCATCATCGGCGACCGTGATGCGCACCTCGCCCCCCCCGGACTCGAGGGTGACCAGCGCCTTCGTGGCATCCGCGTGCTTGCGAATGTTGGCCAGCAATTCCCGTACGCACTGGTAGGCCATGGCCCGCACGTCCTCGGGCAACTCCACCACTTCGCCGACGGTCTCGAAGATGCACGTGATACCGACCCGCTCGCCGAAGGTGTGGGTGAGCCATTGGAGCGCCCCTTCCAGGCCCAACTCGTACAGCACCGGCGGGAAGAGTTCGAAGCTCAGGGTGCGGGCCTGGGTCATGGTCTCGTCGAGGATGTCGATGGTGTTGGCCACCACCTCCTGGTAGTTGTCCAGCTTCTCCGGGTACTTCAGCAGGGTGATCTGGGCACGCAGGCCGAAGAGCTGCTGGGCGAGGCCGTCGTGGATGGCCACCGCCAGGTCGCGGCGATGCCGGTCCTCCACCAGGGCGAGCTGGTTGCCCAGGGACCGCAGCCGCTCCTGGGTTTCGAGGCGCAGGCGTTCCGCCTCCTTCTGCTCCGTGATGTCCCTGGCGACGGTAAAAATCACCTGTCGGTCGGCGTAGGGAGCTGCGTTGAACGAAAGCCAGCGGTAGGATCCGTCCCGGCATGACATGCGGCACGAGAACTTCTCCTCGTCGGTCCCGGACCTCATGGAAGCAAACGCGTCGGTGGCGACGGCGCGGTCCTCAGGGTGGATGAAGCTCGTCAACGGCGCCGACATGAGGTCGTCGCGGGACCATCCGAGCACCCGCACCCACGCCGGGTTGGCCTGCTGGAGTTGCTGGTCATAGCCCACGACAGCGAGCATGTCGACCGAGAGGTTGAACAGGCGGTCGCGCTCATCGTCGGCATCGAGCCGCGCCGTGATGTCGTCGAACACACCTTCGAGCCGGATCGCCGTGCCCTTCCGGTCCCACTCCGCGACGGCCCGGGAAAAGAGCCACACGTAGCGACCGTCCTGGAACCTGAGGCGGAACTCGGTTTCGCACGCCGTGGTCCGTCGCTCCAGGTAGTCGGTCAGGATGTTCCAGACCCGCGCCCGGTCGTCGGGGTGCACGAGGGAAAAGAGATCCCGCCTTCGATGACCCAGTTGCCGCTTGTCGTAGCCCGTGAGTTCCAGGAAAGCAGGCGTGACCTCGATATGCCCCGTGGCCAACTCCCAGGTCCAGGTGGCGGCGCCCGCCGTCCCGGATTCGGGCCGTTCCCTCGCTTCGGAAAAATGGAGGTCCTGGTGCATGTCCCGCAGGGAGGCCCCGACGGGCGGAGGCGTCGCGGCGCTCCTCCTGGCGTAGCGAGCTCCGAGCAGACCGCCGACGCCGGCGGCAACGATCCCGATGATCAGCTCAATCATGCCCGAACGCCCGCTGCCACCGCTCACGCGGGTTGTCGAAACAGATCTCGCACGGCTCGAAAACCCTGCTCACCACCTGCTGGGCGTCGACCGCCGGCGGCCCGCCGCAATCCTCGCGGGGCGCCTGACCGGCGCCCTCGGTGCACCGTGGCAGAAGCGCCGGCTCGGCGGATTGGAGAATGCCCTCGAGGTTGATCTCGTGTAGCCAGTCGTCGCCGAAATCGTAGGTGTAGAGCGCCGGCGCCAGTCCAGCGCGCAGGTACCGGGAAACGCGGTGCTCCCAACCGGGGAGCACCTCGTCTTCGATCTGGAAACCACTGTCGTCGGGGATGCCGAGACGCAAACGTTGGCCGGATCCCGGAAGGTCGAGGACGAACTGGTGGAGGTGGCGGTCCCGCCAGCCGAACGCATCCTGGATGGCCACGTGCAGATCCCAGAATGTGCAGGCCCCCGGTAGCTCAAGCAGGCGCCAGACGGGCGCCGGCATCAGCAGCAGATCGACACGGATCCGCAGCGCCGTGCGGTCCCCCTCCGCCCCCGGGAAATGGATGATTTTATTGCTGTCATGCCTCAGCATCGTCGTCGGAAACCTTCCCCGTTCGTTGCCCGTCCTCAAGGGACTGGGCCGCTTCCCGCCAGGCCGACTGGCCCATGCGGCCCACCTGCCACACCAGCACCAGGAGGGCGAGCGCGCCTGCGACCGCAATGGTGGTTTTCATCGCGTCCACACCGGCGGATCCGCCGGCGCTCTCCCTGGCCTGTCCGATGAGGTACCCCACCCAAACCTGCGCTGCCGTACTGGGCAGAACCGCGCCGAGGCCAAGAAGATAGGTCGGCCACCGGGTGCGCCCCGCGCCGAGAGTGTAGCATACGATCCCGTAATTGAACGGTGAAAGACGGGCCAGAACATTCAGCCTCAGGGCACGGTCGGCCGCCATGGCGTCCAGCACGCGCAGCCGGGGATTCCCCGCGACCTTCCGGCCCACCCAAGGGCCCAACACGGAGCGTCCAAGCCCGAAGATGATCGTGCCGGACAGGTAGACGGAACCGAAGACCAGCGCGAGCCCCCACCACGGTCCGTACAGGAGGCCGCCGGTCACCCCCAGCACCGATACGGGGAAGCACCCCACGGTCAGGACCACGAAGATGCCGACGAAGGCGAGTCCGCCCCATGGTCCCTGGGCCGCGACCCAGGCCTCGATGGCCGACCAGCGACCACCGGCCAGGATCGCCAGCGCCAACAGCGCGATGATGGCCAGGGCGCGCAGCCATCGGTTGCGGGTAGTTGTGGGCACGAGGTTCGTCGTGTGCACGGGCGTCGGGATGGTGGTCTTCCTCTCACGGGCTAGGCCGCGCTGGCCGCTGCCGGGCATCAAAAAAGCCCCGTCAGCTTAACAGATTGCCGACAGAGCCGTTACCGTGTTGTGAGTGGTGGAGCCGAGGTTTTAAGTTGGTGGAGCCATGGGGGGTCGAACCCCAGACCTCATGACTGCCAGCCAGTGCCCGGAAAGTCATTTCACGTAACCCACTCTCATTATTGCAATAAATTTTTTATTCCCGAAAAAGTCGCATAGGAGTCGCACAGGAGTCGCCCAGCCCCCAAATGACGCCGCGTGCACCTTTTCTAATTTATTTGTTTACAGGGAGTTAAGTTGGTGGAGCCAAGGGGGATCGAACCCCTGACCTCATGACTGCCAGTCATGCGCTCTCCCAGCTGA
>JAUUZX010000383.1 GCA_030592025.1 bacterium
AGACGCGGGTGAGCACCTGGTACCGCGAACTCATGGCCTGGTTCGCCCTGCCGGCCCTGCTGCTCGCCCTGGCCGCGGCCCTCCTGGGCGCGACCTGGTTGCGGAGGATCCCATGAGATTCGCCCACGACATCTGGCTCTACGCCGTGCTGCTGCTGCCCCTGGTCTGGGTGGGCCTTAGGGCGGGGGATCGGCGCGCCGACGCCCGCCTGCACCTGTTGTTGGGAGCCCGCGCCGCCGATCACGTGGAGGGGGCCAACCTCCGTTTGCGCGGCTGGCGGCGTTTCTTCCTGCTGGCGGGATTGTTCTTCCTGTTCATGGGCCTGGCCCGGCCCCAGTGGGGCGCCAGCGAGGTTGTCGTCACCCAGCGGGGCAGTGACATTGTCGTGGCTCTGGACATCTCCAACTCCATGCTTGCCGAGGACGTGCAGCCCAACCGCATGGAGCGGGCCAAGTCCGAGTTGGCCGCCTTCCTCGGGCGTCTGGAGGACAGTCGTGTGGGACTCGTCTTCTTCGCCGGTTCGTCATTCGTCCAATGCCCCCTGACCCTCGATTACGGCACGGCGGAAATCTTCCTGAAGATGGCGGGCCCGGACATGCTCTCGGAGCAGGGCACGGCCATCGGTTCGGCCCTGGAAACCGCCCGGGGACTGCTGGCCAAGGGACGGGAGGGTGCCGATGGCGGGACCTTCCAGGCCATCCTGCTGGTCACCGATGGCGAGGACCTCGAAGGCGAGTGGGAAGCGGCCGCCGAGGCCTGTGTGAACGACGGCGTGCGCCTGGTACCCGTCGGTGTGGGCGAGGAGAGTGGCGGCCTGATTCCGGTCGTCGACGCCCGGGGCGACCCCGCCGGTTTCCTCAAGGACGAGGACGGCAAGGTCGTCATGACCCGGCTGGACGTGGCGTCCCTCGAGCGCATGGCGGCTCTCAACGGGGGCAGCCCGTTCCGCATCGGTGTCGATGGTCTCGCCGGCGACCGTCTCTTCGCCGAACTCGAGCGCATGGGCAAACGCGATCTGGAGGAGCGCCGCATCTCCGCCTACGAGGAACGTTTCGTCTGGCCGCTGTTGCTGGCGGCGCTGTGCTTCTTCCTGCGTCTGGTCATCGGCTCCCGACGCCCGCCGGTCGGCGTAGCAGGCGCCGGTGTCCTGGTGCTGGCGCTGCTGCTGACGGCCGGTGACGTGGCGGCCGGCGTCCGCCCGCCCGGCGGCGCCAACCAGGAGTCGGGGCGCGAGCAGTACCTGACCGGTCGGTACGAGGAGGCGCTGGACACGTTCTCGTCGGCCCTCGTGGCGGCGCCCGATGATCCGGTCATCAGCCTGGCCGTCGGTGAAACACTCTTCCAGCTGGAACGTTACGAGGAAGCGGCGCGGGAGTTTGAACGGGCCCTCGGCCTGACCGAGGATCACGGGCTGCGCGCCGAGGCTCTCTACAACGGCGGCACGACGCTGCTGGCCGCGGGGGAATTCGAAGACGCTGCCGCACTCCTGCGGGAGTCGCTGCGCCTGGAGCCCGATCAGGACGACGCCATTGTCAACCTGGAGGCGGCCCTGCGTCGCCTCGACCAGCAGAACCAGGAGGAGCAACAGCAGGACCAGCAGGATCAGCAGGAAGAGCAGGACGACCAGCAGCAACCGCAGGACCAGCAGGACCAGCAGGACCAGCAACAGAACGATGATCAGCAGGATCAACAGCCTCCCAAGGATCAGGAGCAGCAGGACAAGCAACCCGAGGACCAGCAGGAGCAGGATCAGCAGGAACAGGGTGAGCAGCCGGAGCCCGAGCCGGAGCAGGAGCAGGGAGAGGAGCCGCCGCCGGCGGAGGAGATGACCCGGGAGCAGGCCGAGCAGCTCCTGAAGGCCCTGGACAGGGATGAGGAAGAGTTGAAAAAATCGGTCCAGCAGCGTTTGCGAGGCGGGCGCGCCACGAGTGGGAAGAAATGGTAAGTCGACACGGGACATGCGTGAAAATCACCCTGCTGGCCCTTCTGGTGCTGGCCGGAGGTGCGACGGGATCGTCGCAGGCGGCGTTCGAATGCTCGGCCGTGACCGACCACACGAGTGTGGCCGTCGGCGGCGAGATCATGCTGAAGGTGACCGCCGAGGGGGACGTCGACTGGTCCGCCAAGTTCGAATTGCCGGACCTGGGCGTGGTGAAGGTGCACGACGGCGGCACGAGCCAGAACATGACCATGGGCAGTGGAGGGACGCGCACCTCCGTTTCGCGCACCTGGTACCTGCGGGTGTCCAACCGGGAGGATTTCGTCATCCCGCCGGTGAAGGTGACCGCCTCGGGGGAAACCTGCCGCACCGAGCCCATCGCCATTCGGGTCACGGCGCGGGTGCCGGTGGCCCCCGATGCCACGGGCAACCGCGTCCCGCCGCCGCAGAGTGCGCGTGGAGCGACGGCGCCCCCCACGGGTGACGAGATCTTCGTCACCCTGGAGACCGACAAGAACGAGATCTGGATCGGCGAGCAGGTCATCCTTTCGTTCCGTTACTGGCGCCGCATCCAGCCCTGGAACAACCCGTCCTACACCGCGCCGCGCACCGAGGGTTTCTGGCGGGAGGAACTGGGGCCGGAGCGCACGTCGCGCCAGGTGCTGGACGGGCGCGCCTACAACGTCACCGAGATCCGCTACGCGCTGTTCCCGACGCGCACGGGCAAGCTGGTCATCGAGCCGGCTTCCCTGTCTTTCCCCGAGGATGTTTTCGACCGTTTCTTCAGCACCCGTCGCCGGTCCCGTGGTCCGCGCACCCTGCGCACCGAACCGGTGACCGTGACGGTACGTGCCCTGCCGACCCCGGCCCCGGCGGGATACAGCGGCCTCGTGGCCAACGATCTCCGCCTGCTTGCAGAGGTCGATCGGGACACGGTACCCCAGGGCGAACCGGTGGGCTGGAAGGTGCACCTGCTCGCCGACGGCTTTCTCAAGGGTTTCGACGGTCTGACCGTAGCCGGCCCCGCCGGTGCCCGTCTGCACGACGCCGCCGAGGACTTCGCCACCGACCTGCGCGGCGACCGGCTGCGGTCCCGCATCGACCTGGAGAAGGTGATCGTCCCGGAGGACCGCGGGAACCTGACCGTGCCGCCCGTCGAACTGGTGTGGTTCGACGCGGGAGCGGCCCGCTACCGAACCGCCCGCACATCGGCCACCACCATCGTCGTCACACCGGGGGACCGACCCGGGGGGGGCGAGCGCGAGACCTC
>JAUUZX010000426.1 GCA_030592025.1 bacterium
ACGGTCTGCACATCGATCCCCACTTCTTCAACTGATTCCCGGTCCGCCAAGAGAAAGGCCCCGCGTCCTGCGCGGGGCCTTCGTCGTTTCCGGGGTCGGGAATGGATCAGCCCCCGGCTCGTCGGGAGGATGTCTGGTCGCCGTCGGTCTCTTCCTGGGGAGGCTCGAAGTGTCGGCGACACCGGGCCTCGTAGGTCTCCGCGGCACCCACGACGATCTGGTCGGTGGATCGGGTGAGGCGCTGGGTGAAGTTGGCGGGGTCGCCGCAGATCATGCAGATGGCCAACTCCTTGGTCACGTACTCGGCGCCGCAGATGAGCTGGGGCATGCAGCCGAAGGCCTGGCTGCGGTAGTCCAGGTCGAGCCCTGCCACGATGACGCGCTTGCCCTGGTTCGCGAGGCGGTTCACGACGTCGATGATGGCGTCGTCGAAGAACTGGCCCTCGTCGATGGCCACGAGTTCGGTGCGGTCGTCCACCAGGTCCAGGATATCCTCGGCACGGGACACCGCGACGCCGGGTAGGGACTGCTGATTGTGGGAGACGATGCTGGTGGCGTCGTAACGGTCATCGGAGCCGTGCTTGAAGATCTGCACGCGGCGTCGGGCGATCTGGGCCCGCCGGATCCGCTTGATGAGCTCCTCGCTCTTCCCGCTGAACATGGGACCGCAGATGATCTCGATCCAACCGGTCTTATGGTTGACGACTTGCATGCTTCTCCATTCCTCGATGTTCATGGATCCGGCCCCCTAATCTACGCCATGGGACGGCTGACGCCAATCCGCGATGGCGGAACCGTACTTTTCCGTCCCGGCAGCGGGTCCCACCTGTTATCATACCGCGCCACGAGTTCCCTGTGACGTTAATCCGCGGCCACGTACGGCGGCAACACCGGAAAGGCTGACCTTCTCATGCGTATCCTCGTGACCGGCGGTGCGGGCTTCATAGGCGCCAACTACATCCATCTGCTGCTGGGCGACCGCGACGACGAGCGCGTCGTGAACCTCGATCTGTTGACCTACGCCGGCAACCAGGAGAACCTCGTCGTGGTGCAGGACGATCCCCGCTACCGCTTCGTCCGCGGCGACATCCGCGACCGCGACCTCGTGAGGGAACTCCTGGCCGCGGAGAGGATCGACGCCATCGTCCATTTCGCCGCGGAGAGCCACGTCGACCGTTCGCTGGAGGGGCCCGAGGTCTTCGTCAGCACCAACGTCATGGGCACGGAGATCCTCCTGGAGGAGGCCCGCACCGCCGGGGTGGCGAGCTTCGTCATGGTCTCCACCGACGAGGTGTACGGCTCCCTCGGCGACATCGGGAGTTTCGTCGAGACGACGCCCCTGGCGCCCAACTCGCCCTACGCGGCGAGCAAGGCCTCGGCCGACCTGCTGTGCCGCGCCTTCCACCGGACCTTCGATCTGCCGGTCATGATCACGCGCTGCAGCAATAACTACGGCCCCTACCAATTCCCCGAGAAACTCATCCCCCTCATGATCGCCAACGCCACGGAGGACAAGCCGTTGCCCGTGTACGGCGACGGGCAGAACGTGCGTGACTGGCTCTACGTGGGGGACCACTGCCAAGCCATCGATCTGGTGCTGCGCGGCGGACGCCCCGGCGGCGTCTACAACATCGGCGGCTGCAACGAGATGAAAAACCTCGACCTGGTCGAGCTGCTGGTGGACCGCCTGGACAAGAGCCGGGACCTCATCACCTTCGTCCAGGACCGGCCGGGGCACGACCGTCGCTACGCCATCGACGCGGGGCTCATCATGTCCGAACTGGGCTGGGCGCCCACCGTGGACTTCAGCACGGGGCTCGACCGCACGGTCCAGTGGTACCTCGACCACCGCACCTGGTGGGAGCAGATCCGCAGCGGCGCCTACCTCGACTACTACGACCGCATGTACGGTCGGGGCGGTCGCCACGATTCCGGGGAAGACGGGTGAGCAGCGCGGCCACCTGCCGCCTGCCCGACGGCCGCGCCTTCTCGGCGGCCCCGGAGATCGCCGCCGTGATCCGTGTCGGCGTGATCGTCATGGAGCCGGTGGTTGGCGACGAACGGGACGGACCGGCCGTGGCCGCCGCCGTCCTGGGCGAGGAACTGCGCACGCTGCACGAGGGCCGGAAGCCGTCGGAGATCCCGGGTCTCGCCGAGGCCCGCAACCTCTACAAGGCCTTTGGCATGGAGCCCACGCGCCATCGCCCCAGCAGCGAGGCCCTGCTGCGCCGCACGCTCCAGGGCAAGGACCTGTACCGCATCAGCAACCTGGTGGACTCCTGCAACCTGGCCTCCCTCACCTTCCTGCTGCCCATCGGCATGTACGATCTGGATGCGGTGCAGGGGGACGTCGTCATGCGCTTGGGAAAAGAAGGGGAGGAGTACCCGGGAATCCGCAAGGGACCAGTCCATCTGGGGGGGCGTCTGGGATTTTTCGACGACGCCGGTCCCTTCGGTTCGCCCACCAGCGACTCGGCCCGAACCTGCACCGGGGAATCCACGACGAGGATCCTGGCCGTGGTCATGGCGACCGCTGCCGTGACCGAGACCGGCATGGACGGCCACCTCGATGTTTTTGCCGATATCTTCACCCGGCACTGCGACGGCCAGGAGGCCCTGCGCGCCGTTCTCGGAGGTGGGTCGTGAGGGGTGTGGCGGGTTTCGTCGTCCTGGTCGCCTGCTGCGGTTGCGCCGTGGGGGCATGGGCGAATCCGGAGATCGAGGGGCGGCTCGTGCGCGTCGTCGATACCCTCACCGCGCCGGAGTTGGCCGGCCGCGGCGCCGGCAGCCCGGAGGCTTCGGTCACGGCGGATTCCCTGGGGACGTGGCTGGCGCGGTTGGGCTTCGCCCCGGCCTTCGGCGACAGCTACTTCCAGGCGGTCGATCTCGACGGTGAGGGTTGGTCGGGCCAACCCCTGACGGGGCGGAGCGATCGCAACGTGGCCGGCATCCTGCCCG
>JAUUZX010000081.1 GCA_030592025.1 bacterium
TCGCAGTCCCGCATGCCCACCTCGCGCAGGACCCCGGGGTTGAGCCCGCTGCCCTCCACGAAGCGGCAGTCGAGCTGCTCACCCACCTTGTCGAGGATCTCGGCGTCGCGCTCGATGAGCCAGACGTCGTGCTCCCGGCGGCTGATCGTGCGGGCCAGTTCGAAGCCCACGGAGCCGGCACCGATGATGATGATCTTCAACTCGCACCCCCCGCGAACGCGTTCAGGACCTCCAGGGCCCGGTCGACCGCGGACGTCGGCGTGTCCAGGTTCGGCACCAGGCGCACCCGGCCGGGACCGAAGCCCACGGCGAGCACACCCTCGCTCTCGAGGTGGGCCAGCAGGGCGGTGTCCCCGCCCGGACCGGCCACGTCGATGATGACGATGTTCGTCTCCACCGGATGATTCACCGTCAGGTGCGGATTTGCAAGACCATCCGCCAGGGTCCGCGCGTGGGCATGGTCCTCCTCCAGGCGCTCCATGTGGTGATCCAGGCCATGGAGGCAGGCGGCCGCCAGCAGACCCGACTGACGCATGCCCCCGCCCCACATCTTGCGGAAGCGGTAGGCCGTGTCGATGGTGGCCCGATCCGCCGCCAGCACCGAACCCACCGGCGCGCCCAGGGCCTTGCTGAAGCACACGCTCACGCTGTCCACCGGCGCGGCCAGTTCCGCCAGGGCCAGGCCCGTCGCCACGTGGGCATGCCACAGGCGCGCGCCGTCCAGGTGGACCCGCAGACCGCGACCATGGGCCATGGCTGCGATGTCCCGGACGTTCTCCTGGGGCAGGATGCGCCCCCCCGCCCGGTTGTGGGTGTTCTCGAGGCAGACCAGCCGCGGGGGCGAGCAGTGCACGTTATCGGGGTTCAGGGCCGCTTCGACCAGGCCCCGATCCAGGATGCCGTCCGGGGTGGCAACGCAGGTCAACTGCACCCCCGCCAGGGCAGCCGGCGCACCGGCCTCGTAGCGGTAGATGTGAGCCCCGTCCTCGAGGACGACCTGGTCCCCGGCGCCGGCCTGGGCGCGCACGGCCAGCTGGTTGCCCATGGTGCCGCTGGGCACGTACAGGGCCGCCTCCTTGCCGAGCAGGTCCGCCACCCGCTCCTGCAACCGGATCACCGTCGGGTCGTCGCCCAGGACGTCGTCCCCCAACTCGGCCTCGACCATGGCGTCCAGCATCGCCTTCGTGGGCCGGGTGACCGTGTCGCTGCGCATGTCGATGACGGGCATGGGGTTCCTCCGGGAGGGGGGGCGTTCCGCGCGGGTTGTCCCGCACAAACATGAACCGGCCCCCCGGAGTCGGGAAACCGGCTCGAAAACGTTGGATCAGGCGCCTGCGGTCGTTCAGACCTCTTTGGCGGCGACCCGGTCCTTCAGCATCTTGGAGACCTTGAAGACCGGCACCCGGCGCGACGGAACAGGCACAGCCTCGCCCGTGCGCGGATTGCGGGCCATCCGCTCCTTGCGCTCCTTGACCTTGAAGGTGCCGAAGCCGCGGATCTCAAGATGGCGGCCGTCCACTAGGAGATCGCCGATCTTTCCCAGGAAGAGATCGACCGTCTCGGCGACTTCCTTCTTGGTCAGCCCCGTTCGTTGGGCAATGTCTTCTACGATATCCGCCTTCGTCATGGCGCGCCCCTCCCGGCTTGCTGGGTCTGGTCCCCTGGAATCGGGGGTCGCTTAGCATATTCCGTTATAAATGGTGGTCTGTCAAGGGCTTTATGGAATCCGGACGCCAGCCCCGGGGCGACCGTGGTCGGCAAGGCACCTTGCAACCCCACCCACCTGTCGGCCGCGCATCCTGAACGGTCCCAGGATTCCCCCGGGTTCCCCGTGGGTTCCCGTGGTGCCGCCCGGTTCATGACAAGCCCTTGTCGTGTTTAGGGTTCCCTTCAAGTTGACCCGAGGTTCCCAGAAGGGCACTCCATTTGCAATCCCCCCGGCGAAGCGGCCGGAAGGGGCAGCTTCCCACAACCGTGCCACTGCAACCGCATCCCTTCCGGCCGCCGAAACATCTCGCTCTCGGGCAAGTTTGCAAACAGGAGGACGACCGATGACTGGCATCAAGACTCTCAAGACCCTCATGATCATCGCGTTGGCAACGCTGGCCTTCGCCGGCTGCAGCAGCGACGACAGCAGCCCCGCGGCCCCGACCGCCAACATCCCGACCCCCGTGGACACGGCGCCCCCCGCGGCCCCGACCGGCCTGACGGCCGAGTTCAACATCGCCAAAGTGGCGATCGAGGTGACCTGGGACGCCAACACCACCGACGGCGACCTGGCCGGCTACTACCTGTCGCGCACCGCGGACGGTGTCACCACCGAGCTGACCCCGTGGATCCACCCCCACACCAGCTTCCTGGACGACGGCGCCCCCGCGGGCCTGAACCTCTACTCCGTCTGCGCGGTGGACGCCGCCGGCAACCGGAGTGCCTGCGCATCGGTGAAGCTCACCGTCCAGCCGATCCAGTAGGGTCGCGACAAGAAGCCGGGACGGAACCCGGTCATCGGTATTGCTCGAGACGGCCCCCCGCCACGCGGGGGGCCGATCTCATTGTCCAGGTGATGCGTTCTAGAAGACCGAGCGGGCGAGGTGGGTCGCCAATTCGAAGAAGGGCGTGACCACCGTCAGGAAGACCCGCTGCAGGACCCCGCCGAGGGCCGTGTACCGCGCCAGCGCCAGGAAACCCAGGATGAAGAACATGCCGAAGCGCCGCATGGCGAAGTAGCGCACCTGGGCCTCGGGCGGCAGGAAGCGCTGGAGAATCCAGCTGCCGTCGAGAGGAGGCACGGGCAGCATGTTGAAGAGGGCCAGCGCGACGTTCACGAAGATGGCCGTCTGGAAGAGCGCGAAGAAGAAGGTGCCCACACCCGGCTTCGCGCCCTCAGCCAGCATCCAGGCCGGCGCACCGCCCAGGCCCATGGTCGCCCCGAGGCCCAACGCCGCCATGAGCGCCAGCAGCAGGTTGCTCGCGGGGCCGGCCGCCGCCACCCGGGGATGGTCGTCCCGGGGGTTGTTCAATCGGCCCGGATGGACGGGCACGGGCTTGGCCCAGCCCAAGGTGATGGAGCCCGACAGGGCGAGGAGCGCCGGCAGGATGATGCTGCCGAAGGGGTCGATGTGGGGCAGGGGATTCAAGGTGATCCGGCCCGCGTCCCTGGCCGTCGGGTCCCCCAGTTTCAGGGCGGTCCACCCGTGGGCCACCTCGTGGAAGACCACAGAGAACACAACCACCAGCACATTGACGATCACGTTCTCCACGGTTGCTCCTCATCCTTTGCCCGCGAGGGCAGGTTGTTCCAGATCTGCCAAACGGCTTCCGCTTCGATGGTCTCCATCCAACCGAACTCGCCGCCCCGGGGGTCGTCGGTCGGCTCCGAACCGCGCAGGACGACGACGCCCTCGCTCGGGGGCTTCCACAGGGCGGGGTCCGTGGGGCCGAAGAGGGCCAGGGTCGGCACGCCCAGGGCCCCGGCCACGTGCATAACGCCGGTGTCGTTGCAGAGGAATCGGTCCGCCTGCTCCAGAAGGGCGGCCGCCGTGCCCACCGAAACGGCCGGGGCGATGCGCACCGCCACAGCCGTCGTCGGGTCCAACGCCGCGCGGAGCGCCACCAGCGCGGGCCCGTCCGCCGGGCCATGGAGCACCAGCACCTGCCGGCCCGCCGCCGTCGCCCGGGCGATCACCTCCGCGAACCCCTCGGCCGGCCAGATGTTCTGGGCCTTGCCGGCCCCGGGATGCACCGCCCAGAAACCCGGCGCCAGTTCCAGATCGGTGAGCACTCCCTGGGCCGCCGACCGTTCCCCGTCCGACGAGCCCATGACCGGCCTCCGGTCGGTGGTCGTGATGCCGACCGCCTCCAGCGGCGCCAGGCTGTGCTCGACGGCGTGGACATCAACCTCGGGGCGGGACGGCAGTTCCAGGGAGAAGGCGTGGCGGCTGAGGTCCAGACCGAACGGCGCGCTGTCCGCACCCACGACCCAGCGGGCCCCCGAGGCCAGGGCGATGGCCGCGCTCGTCACCGAGAAGCTCACGCTGCCCAGGACGAAGGCCAGGTCGGCGCCCAGGCCACGGACATCCCCCAGGAAACGCAGCAGGCGATCAGGGCGTCGCCACATGCGCTGCTCGAAGGTCAGGACGCCGGTCAGGTCGGGATTGTGGCGCACCACCTCGACATTCACCGGCGCGGTGACCAGGAACCGGTCAGCGTCGGGCCAGGTCTCGCCGATGGCGCGCAGGGCCGGCGTCGCGCAGATCATGTCGCCCATCTGGTTGTGCTGGCGAACAATGAGGATCGACTCGGGCCTCAGGGCCCGCAATTCCCCGGGAGTCAGACGGGGACGACGCACGGCGCGGGCGACCAGGCCGGTGAGGGTGCGCTTCAAGCTGTGGTCGCTGCGGTCGCCCATGCCCTCCCCCTTCCTGACCATGCCCTCCCCGTTCCTGGTCTGGCACGTCCCTTGCGGATATTCCCCTCGGTCCCACCCGCAGTGGGCGTGGATCGGTACCCATCAAGGAAACAAAGATGCGTCGAATCCTGCTGGCCGGCTCCTACGTGGCGTTCCTGACGACGGCCGCCCTCGGCTTCTACGAACTGACCGCCAAATCGCCGTCCCTCGTCGGCACGCCCCTGCCCGGATGGCAGGCCTGCTGTCGGGCGGAAAAAGCGACCCGTTGGGCCCCGCCCACCGGGTGGCTCCTGGTCGACAAGGCCCTGCACGAAGGCGAGGAAGCGCTGCGCTTCTACGGCATGCTGCGCGACGGTCACTAGCTCCGCGAACGGTACCCCGCCCGATCCCGACGCTCCTCCAGATCCCCCACCAGCGCAAGGTAGGCCGCGTGCCGCCAGCCGGGTATGATGCCCGCGCCCACGGCGGCCTTCACCCCGCAGGACGGCTCGTCCCGATGGAGGCAACTGCGGAAGCGGCAACCGTCGGCGACCTCCTGGAACTCGGGAAAATAGTCACGGACATCCAGGGGATCAACATCCCAGGGGTCGAAGCCGCGGATCCCCGGCGAATCGGCGATGAAGCCGCCGCCCTCCAGGGGGAAGAGCTCGGTGCGGGTCGTGGTGTGCCGGCCGAGGCCCGTTTTCACCGTGACGTCGTTCACCCGGAGCCGCAGGCCCGGCTGCAGCGTGTTCAGGAGGCTGCTCTTGCCCACGCCGGACGCGCCGAGCAGCAACGAGATGCTGTCCCGCAGGATCTCGCCGAACTCCGCCACGCCCTCGCCCGTGACCGCCGAAGCCCGCAGGACGGTGTAGCCCAGCCCGCGAAAATACTCCCAGCGATCCGCCTGGGCGTCGCTCTCCTGGAGGTCGCACTTGTTCAGGATGAGGACGCCCGCGACGCCGAAACGCTCCGCCGCCACCAGCAGGCGGTCGACGAAACCCTTCTGGGGTCGAGGGTCGCGGATCGACTGCACCGCCACCACCTGGTCGAGGTTGGCCATGAGCACCTGCTCCACGTGGCCACCGCTGCGCCGGGCGGCCAGGCGGGAGATGCGGTTGCGACGGGGCAGGACCTCCTCCACCACGCCGGTGGGCGGGTCGGCCGCGCCGTCGTCCACGGTCAAGCGCACACGGTCGCCCACCACCGCGATGGTCTGGGCCTTGCGCTCCCCCTGCTTCAGGCGGCCGCGCAGGAGGCACTGCCACACGCGGCCGTCGGCACTCACCCGGCAGCGGCCGGCACTGGCGAGAATGACCACGCCGGTGAGGTCTTGATCCGTGGAGGACTCCTGCGAAATGATGCCACCTCCGGGCCGTCGCCCACCCCCGCACGAACGGCGGTTCCGTGCGCGCCGGGCGCAAATGCGTCTTGTTAATCCAACAGGATTGAACTAGCTTTCGGTAAGCAGGAAGTCGTAACACATTATGTCCGGTGACACAAGGTAGGTGCGCGGCCCATGAACATTGGTGAGGTTCTCAACCATACCTCCCCCGCCCTTTTTCTTCCCGAACTCAAAGCAACCGACAAGCAAGGAGTCCTGGCCGAACTGGTCGAGGGTCTCATCGGTGGCACCGAGATCAAGAACCCCGAGGCGATTCTGCAAATGCTCCAGAGCCGGGAGAACCTAGGCAGCACCGCCGTCGGGCCGGGCATCGCGTTCCCCCACGGCCGCACCCTGGCCGTGCAGAAGCTGACGATCCTCATCGCCAGGTCCGTCGCGGGTGTCGACTTCGACTCCGAGGACGACGAACCGACCCATCTGTTCTTCCTCCTCATCGCACCGCCCCAGGACCGGGACCACCGCTACATCAAATCCCTGGCCGCGCTCATCGACCGCACCCAGGACGCGGACCTGCGCGCCAAGCTCCTGGAAACCGCGGACTACGAGACCTTCTGCACCGCCATGAGGGAGGAGTAGCCCATGCATCCCCAGTTGCAACTGCTGGTCGCTCTGCAGGACATGGAAGAGATGATCCGTGAGGTCGAGGAGAAGGGCGACGAGCTCGAGGGCATGGGCTTCAAGCACGGGGGGCTCGACGATCTGCGCAAGGCCCGCGAGGACGTGGCCGCCCAGATCGACCCCCGGCACATGAGCTGGTACAAGCGCCTGACGGGCAGGTTCGGCCACGCGGTCGTGCCGGTCGTGAACGCCAACTGCACGGGCTGCTTCAACGCCATCCCCACTTCGTTCGTGAGCAAGACGAACATCAACAAGGTGCAGAAGTGCGAGAGCTGCGGGCGGATCCTCTACTGGCCCTAGGCCGACCGCGCACGGCACACGCAGAAAAGATCAGGGGCCCCGTCACGGGGCCCCTGTTACGTTCCATCA
>JAUUZX010000471.1 GCA_030592025.1 bacterium
CAGTCCGTGAAGAGATTGGCCACGGACTCGTCCATGACCAGGAGGAACGATGCCCGGGGCGTGACGGCGTCGAGGGTGAAGGTGTGGCTCCACTCGTCCGTGTCCTCGATCTCGACTTCCTGTTCCTGGACAAAGCCCTCCAGGCTCGCCTTCACGTCGCCGTGGAACGTGCCGGTGAAGGCCCGGGTGACCGTGACGGTGCCGCCACCGGCGTCCAGCACCGGCGGGCAGGCCGTGTAGCCGTCGAAGCTCACCGTGAGGCGGTAGTCCGTCAGTTCACGGTTGGTGATGCTCGTGGCCACGTTGATCTCCCAGGTGCCCGGGTAGATCTCGGGAGCCAGGACGTGGGTGTCACGGATCCGGCTGCCGTCCAACCTGGCGTAACCCGATCGGCCGTGGACATGGCCCTCGGGGTCGCAGATCTCGATGGACGCCGCGGCGCCCCTGCCGGCGCCCACGTCCTCGCTGACCTCCAGCCGGACGCGCATGGCCGTGGTGCCCGCGGGCACGTCGACGTAGTGGCGGCGCACATCGCTCTGGGGCACGTCCCGGCCCTTGAAGACGCGGGTGAATCCGTTCACGGGGCCCGACGGCTCACCGACGACCACCGTGTTCCAGAGGTAGAATTCACGGGACGCGAGGCCCGACAGGTCGCCCCCGTCCAGGGTCGCCACGACACGGGCCGCGTGGATGCCCGGGGTCGCAAGCACCTCATCGTCGTAGGCCACGCGCACGGTCATGCCCATGTCGCCCCTAATGTAGCGATCGCCGGAAATGACCTTGAGCCAGTCGGCCTGGGACTTGAAACGGAAGCTGCGGAAGAAACTGTCGCGGGCGTCGGGATCCAGGTCCGGGTGGAAGACGGGCGTGACCGTGAATGTCACATACTCAGGATCGACGGGGACACCCCCCGGGGTGCGCCAGTAGGCGGCGTCGCTCATGCCGTCGTCCTGGAAGACGCAGGGCGTCTCGATGTCGTAGCGCAGCACCTGACCGGCCGACCCGCTGCGGCCCAGATCGCGCAGCACGTCCCAACTGTTGGGCACGTTCACGAGACCGCCGCCCTGGTCGTTCAGCCCCTTGCCCGGCACGGGCACGCCACCGGCGATGAGGGCGCGTTTCATCATGCCCCAGTGGATCTCCAGATCCTCGTCGGCGGCGGCGCCCACGAGGCAGGCCACGGCACCGGCGGTCCCGGGGCTGGCCATGCTGGTGCCGTTGAAGCGGGCCATGCCGTCGACGAAGCCGGGCACGGTGCTCAAGGATCCGCCGGGGGCCACCACATCGGGCTTGGCGGTCTCGCCGCCGCGGCTGCTGAAGTTGAAGAGGCTCGGACCGGCCATGCGGGCACTGTAGAGATCGGCGGCCGTGGCCGTCGACAGGTAGGCACCACTGGAAATGACGCTGCGCGAGGTGGCCGGGATGCCGACGGTCGACAGTCCGGGGCCCTCGTTGCCCGCGCTCGTGCACACGTACAGCGTGGGGTGCTCGGCCAGCAGGTCGTCCAGCCAGAGCCCCATGGCGTCTTCGCCCTCCTCCACCGAGGAGATGCCGAAGCTCATGTTCACCACCACCGGGATGCCGTACTTCTCCTCGAAGGAGGCGGCGTACTCGTAGGCCTTCTTCATGCTGGAGGTGCGGGTGGCGCCGCCGGAGAGGCGGTTGTCGCCGATTTTCAGGGACATGACCCAGGCGCCGGGGGCCGCGCCGTGCAGGCCGTCCTGGCCGCTCACCTCGAACCCGGCGGCGATGCCGGCGCAGTGGCTGCCGTGGGCGCCGTCGTCGAAGTGGAACTCGACCGTGGGTTCGGTCATGAGGCCCAGGTGGTCCTCGTTGGTGCGCACGTTCAACTCCCAGGCCATGAGCGCGCGGGAATCGGGCGCGTTGTCGCTGCCCAGGGCGAAGGTGTCGTGGTCCACCCGGTAGTCGCGCAGGAGTTCTTCGTTGGCGAGGTCACCGTCGCCGTCGGTGTCCACGACCACGATCCAGACCCGGGCCGACGTTCGCTCTTCCGCCACGGTGGCGGCCGCGGTCGCGTTCAACCCGGCGAGGAATTCGTAGCCCCGACCTGCGCCCAGGTTGTCCTCCACGGCGGTGCGGTCGGCCTGCCAGACGAGGAAGCCGAAGCGGTCACCGGTGTCGCCGTCGTCATTCAGGTCGTGGACCCGGGCGTTGTTGAGGAAGTCCTTCTCGGCGATGACGCCGATGAAGACGCGGTCCACCGCACCCGGCGCCACGGGTAATTGCTCGACCCCCCGCAGCAGAAGCCCGTCTTCCGTTCGAAAGACCGGGGCGGCGTCGGTGCCGGACTCGTCCCGCTCGGCGCGGGCCGTCTCCCAGTCGCCCTGGGTGCCGAAATCACGCACGTCGATGAGCTTGGTCTGGCCCGTCGAGGTCGCGAGCAGACCCGGCGCAAAGGCGTCCACACCCGTGTCGAGGATGGCGATCACGACGCCCCGGCCGTCCCAGGCGGGGTGCTCGGCATGGAACGCCGGCGCCCCGATGGCGTCGGCGGGCAGAAAGTGCCAGGCCTCGCCGGGAGCGGCGGCGGCGGCCATGACGGGGAAAAAGGCCAGCAACAGGGCAATGGCGGCGACGCGGTCGACGCGAACACGGGTGGGCATGTCGTACCTCCGGAAGAACCCGGGACACG
>JAUUZX010000096.1 GCA_030592025.1 bacterium
CACGTTCATCTCCCGGGAGAAGCGCTTCCTGGTCCATGTCGAGCTGCCCGACGGCCAGCGGGTGATCGCCCACACCAACAACACGGGCAGCATGCGGGGCTGCCTCGCCCCCGACGCACCCGTCTGGTTGAGCCCGGCACGAAACCCGGAACGCAAGCTGCGCTGGACCCTCGAACTGGTCGAGACCGTGGACGGCGCCTTCGCCGGCGTGGCGGGCGGCGTGACCGTGGGAGTGAACACGGCCCTGGCCAACACCCTGGCCGCCGAGGCCCTGGACGGGGGGCTGTTGCCGGAACTGGCTGGCTACGACACCCTGCGGCGGGAGGTCCGCTACGGCAGCCGCAACTCCCGCATCGACATCCTCCTCGAGCAGGCCGGAACGCCGCCCACCTGGGTGGAGGTGAAGAACGTCTCCCTGGTGGAGGACGGCCACGCCCGCTTCCCCGACTCCCCCACGGAACGCGGTCGCAAGCACCTGGAGGAACTGACGGACCGGGTGCGGGCCGGTGACCGGGCCGCGTTGCTCTTCTGCGTCCAGCGGGGGGACGCGGTCAGCGTCGGACCGGCGGACGACATCGACCCCGAGTACGGACGGTTGTTACGAGAGGCCGCGGCGGCGGGGGTCCGGGTGGCGGCGGTCGCCATGGCGGTGGGCGTCACGGGGATTCGGCCGGCGGGAATGTTGCCGGTGTGGCTGTGAGCCTGAACGAGGTTCCCGACACACCCACGACCGGTAGGGGCTGACACCACCATTGAAAATATGGTATCGTCAACACCGTGCGGCGCCCGCTTCCGGGACGCCGATGCGCTGATCCGAGCGAGGGAGGATCTCCATGGCCAAAAGCTATATGCGCCTTGTATTCTGCCTTTTCGCCCTGCTCGCACCGCTGGCCGCCCAGGCCCAACTGGTCGGACTGCGGCCCATCCCCGATCGTGTCGACTTCGGCCCGATCCCCGTCGGCGAGACCCTCGTCCGCGATATGTTGGTGGAGATGCCCTACGGTGCCGGTCCGCCTGACTCCATGTTCGTCACCATTGTGCCCGAGACCGCGCCCTTCGAGATCCTCATCGGTGGTGGTTTCAGGACCCTGACCACCCCGGCCATGTATATGGTGCGGATCGAGTTCGCGCCCACGGAGGTCGGCGACTGGGACATCGAATTGGACTTCGGCTTCGGCCACGGTTCGCTCCCGTTGACGGGGTCGGCATCAGCGGATTTCCCCGACTGCCAACTCTCGGCCGACGAGGTGGTCTTTCTGGACACGGGGCTCGGGGAACGCGGCCTGCGGTACATCACCGTCACCAACACAGGCCCGGTCACCCTCGACCTCTCGCCCCACGTCGCCGAAGTGATGTTCCGCGTGGAGCCGGATCAGGTCTCGTTGGCGCCGGGCGAGTCGGAGCGGTTGCTGCTCCGATTCTACCCCTACCGAGAATTCCTCTACACGGGCGTCCTGGAGTTCGGCAACGACGCCTGCCGCAACGTGCAGGTCAGTGGCAGCGGAGGGGTGCCCGGTCCGGACCGCGTCGGGATCTGGTTCGAGACCGTCACGGGCCTCCCGGATCTGGAAAAGAGCCCGGTGGGTCCCGAGTTCGGCACGGCCATCTGCAGCGAAGGCCAGCCCCTGCTGGGCCATCTCGTCCTGCGCTACCCCACCGCAACCGCCCCGGTCACCGACTTCCAGTTGCAACTCGAGGCGGAGGTGCCGCTCTTCCTGCTCTCCACGGACCTCCCGGGCGCGGGCGTGAACTACGCCGTCGGCAACAAATTCATCGTGCACTACGACGTGCCCTTGCCGATCGAGTCGCTCCAGGTCGTCCTCGCCACCTTCGAGTTCTACCCCGCGGCAGCGACCGATGAAGCGATCGTCTATCTGCAGCCCATCTCCACGGTACCCGGAGTGGTGCCCGCCGAGATGTCCTACACGGCCTTCGCCGTCGACCACGAACTCACGCCGAACTCGGGCGAAGATCAGGTCGGCTGGGTGCAGATCCTGCAGGTCTCGGATGTGCCGGACACGCCCGCGGTCGCGACGACGCGCCTGCTGGCCAACGTCCCGAACCCCTTCAACCCGCAGACGGTGATCAACTGGGTGCTCGCCGAACCCGGGGCGTGCCGGGTTGTCGTCCACGATCTGGCCGGTCGACGGGTGCGCGAGCTGTGGAGCGGTCCCCGGGAGGCCGGGCCCCAGGCCGTGACCTGGCACGGACGCGACGATGCGGGCCGTTCCCTGGCCAGCGGCGCCTACTACGTGCGTCTCGAGGCGGGCGACGTCAGGGACACGCGCAAGGTCATGTTGCTCAAGTAGGTCGTCTCAGGACGAACAAAGGCGCCGCCCCGACCGGAGCGGCGCCTTTCACATGCCAGGGAAAATGGCTAGCCCACTTCCCAGCAATCCGGCGTGTAGATCAGGTCCTTCAGATGACCGATCCCCCGCTGCCCGGTCACGCTCGTGACCTGCTCGTGGACCATCTCGTCGAGGGTCGGGGCCAAGACCTGGCGCAGGATACCCATGGGCCGCGGCATCGTCGGGTCCTTGTCGAGCTGGGACATGGCGAAGGCCTCCGCCGCGCATCCCTTCTCGAGGTCCCACACCGAAGCCTCGTCGGCGCTGACGATCTTGAACGCGCACCCGTCCCGCTGCAGGCCCTTTTCCTTGTCCTTGCCGTAGTTCATGGGCTGTCCGGATTCGAGGTCGATGGTCAGATCGTCCCGCACGGCCTTCTCGGTCCAACCCTTGAACGCGCCATCGTTGAAGATGACGCAGTTCTGCCACACCTCGACGAACGCGGCGCCCTTGTGATCCGCGGCGGCCCTGAGGATCTTCTTCAGGTGCTTGGGGCGGACGTCCATGGTCCGGGCCACGAAGGTGGCGCCGGCGCCGAGGGCGAGCTGGGCCGGATTGAAGGGCGTATCCACCGAGCCGAAGGGCGTGGTCTTCGTCTTCAGGCCACGTGGCGAGGTGGGGCTGTACTGACCCTTGGTCAGACCGTAGATCTCGTTGTTGAACAGGATGATCTTCATGTCCACGTTGCGGCGCAGAGAATGGATCATGTGGTTGCCGCCGATGGACAGGCCATCGCCGTCACCGGTGATGACCCAGACCTGCAGGTCGGGGTTGGCGACCTTCACACCCGTCGCAATGGCGTTGGCCCGCCCGTGGATGCTGTGGAAGCCGAAGGTGTCCATGTAGTAGGGGAAACGGCTCGAACAGCCGATGCCCGACACCATGACCACGTTCTCCTTGGCCACGCCCATGTCCGCCAGGGTGGCCTGCACGCCGGCGATGATGGAGTAGTCACCGCAGCCCGGACACCATCGCACTTCCTGGTCGGACTTGAAATCCTTGGCTTTCAGCTGCTGGATGTCACTCATGCCGTCTCCTCCAGGATCTTCGCGAAGCGCGCCTTCAGCTCGGGCGCCATGAACGGCTTGCCCTGCACCTTGTGGTAGGACTCGAACTTGAACTCAGGGTACTCACTCGTCAGGATCCGCGCCAACTGGCCCATGTTCAGTTCGGGGACCACGATGTTCTTCGCCGAGGCGAAGATCTCGGGCAACCCGTGGGGCAGCGGGTACACGTGCCGCAGGTGGATGCGGCCGATGCTCACGCCGTCCTTCTGCATGGCCTCGGTCGCGGTGCGGATCGCGCCGTAGGGCGAACCCCAACCCACCACGAGCAGGTCCGGGTTCTCCGGGCCGAAGTACTCGGGTGTCGGGATCGTGTCCCGCACGTTCATGACCTTCTGCAACCGCGTGTCCACCATCAGCTGATGGTTCTCCGGGTCGTGGGAGACGTTGCCCGTGTTCGCGTCCTTCTCCAGGCCGCCCAGGCGGTGCTCCATGCCGGGCGTGCCGGGCTTGGCCCAACCGCGCGCCAGGTTCTCCTTGCGGCGGTACGGCCAGAAGCCCTCGGGGTCGGTCACGAACTCGACCTTGAACTCCTTCAGGTCCTCCATCTTCGGCAGCAGCCAGGGCTCGGCGCCGTTGGCGATGTAGTTGTCCGAGAGAAGGATGACCGGCGTCATGAACTCGGTGGCGATGCGGCAGGCCTCCACGGCGCATTCGAAGGCGTCGGCCGGGCAGGAACAGGCCAGCACCGGGATCGGCGCTTCACCGTTGCGGCCCATGATCGACTGCAGCAGATCCGCCTGCTCGACCTTGGTGGGCAGCCCCGTCGACGGTCCGGCGCGCTGCACGTTCACCACTACCAGGGGCAGTTCCGTGATGCAGGCCAGGCCGAGGGCCTCGGACTTGAGCGCCAGGCCGGGGCCCGAGGTCGTGGTCATGCCCAGGTGGCCGGCGAAGGAAGCGCCGATGGCGGTGCAGATGCCCGCGATCTCGTCCTCCATCTGGCAGGTGATCACGTCGTAGTTCTTCAGCACGGCCATGTGCTGCAGGATGTCCGTGGCCGGCGTGATGGGGTACGAACCCAGGAAAGGCTTCAGCCCCGCCAGGTGCGCGCCCGCCACCAGCCCGATGGCCAGACCCTGGTTGCCCATGATGTTGCGGTAGGTGCCGTGGGGCGCATCCGTGACCTTGGGCACGTCGTAGCGTCCCTGGAAGAGACGCAGCAGCTCGCCGTGATTGTAGCCGGCCTTCAGGGCGCGGCTGTTGGCGTCCACCAGTTCGGGCTTCTTGCCGAACTTCACGCCCAACCACTCGAGGGTGGGCTCGATGGGACGGCTGAACAGCCAGTACATCATGCCCAGGGTGTAGAAGTTCTTGCAGCGCAGCACGTCCTTCTTGCCCAGGGTCGTGCCCTCGAGGGCCTCGATGGTGCGCTGGTTGATGTCCTCCTCGATGACGCGGAAGCCGGAGAGGGTGCCGTCGGTCAGCGGGTTGCTGTCCAGATGGGCCTTCTGCAGGTCGCGCTCCTTGAAGGAACCGGTGTTCACCAGGATGATGCCACCGGGCTTGATGTCCTTGTAGTTGACGATGAGGGCGGCGGGGTTCATGGCCACCAGCACGTCGGGAGCATCGCCCGGAGTGTAGATATCCGAGGAACTGAAGTGGACCTGGTAGCCCGACACCCCGGCGCGGGTGCCCACCGGGGCACGGATCTCCGAAGGGAAGTCGGGGAAGGTGGCCAGGTCGTTACCGACCTTGGCCGTCGTCTCGGTGAACTGGGTGCCCGTCAGCTGCATTCCGTCGCCGGAATCGCCAGCGAAGCGGATGGTGACATCGTCTTGCCGGATCAGTTCGGTAGGCATGGCGTGACCGTCGCCTCCTCATCCTCGATCCCCGGGACAGTGGCCCGCCGGGGACGGGAGTCTGGGAAATAAAGGTCGGCCCCCGGTGCGTAGGATGTCCGGGTTCGCTGCGGACCGTCACAGCCGTCCACACGCTGGATCTTAACTGGAAAAAGTAAGCTACGCCGAATGTGGGCGCCAAGGAAATCGACACCGCGCCGCGAAATATCGTAAGCCGGGGCGGGAATCCGGTTTGACGCCCGGCCGACCGGGCTCCATCTTGGGCCGGTTTCCGGCAGCACGGCGAGCCCGGAGTTCGCCGCCACACCGTCCATTCATGGGAGGTGAAACATGGGTGCAACGGCGTTCACGCTCCTGGCGTTCTCGTCGCTCTTCGCGGTGATCGATCCCCTGGGCTGCATCCCCTTCTTCAGCGGCCTCACGAGCCACATGGACCGGGCCGCGAAGCGCCGCACGCTGCTGCGCGCCCTCGTGGTGGCCTTCATGGTGCTGGCCGTGTTCACGGTGGTCGGGCACCAGCTGCTCCGCCTCTTCGGGATCACGGTGGACGCCTACCGCATAGCCGGTGGCGTGATCTTCTTCGGGATCGGGCTGGTCATGCTGCAGTCGCGTCCCCGGCGCTGGCGCACGGGCATCCGCCGCGCCCTCGCGGCGGACGTGGAGGCCGGCGACGACGACGAGGACGACGATCCGTCCATCACGCCGCTGGCCATCCCCCTGCTCGCCGGCCCCGGCTCCATCACCACGGTCATGGTGCTGCTGCCCCAGGCACCGGGCGACTTCGGTCCCGGCCTGTTGATTGTTGCGGTGCTGGCCATCCTGTTGCTCACCGGCGTTATCCTGATGGGTGCCGATGTGGTGCTCAAAAAACTTGGCCGCACGGGGCTGAAGATCATCGAAAAACTGATGGGATTGCTGGTCACGGTCATTGCCGTGCAGCTGGTGATCGACGGCTTGATGCCCGTGATCAAGACGATGATATCAAGCTGATTTTTCGGAACCGGCGGGTTCGGCCAAACCCAGAGCCCGCCGGTACACATCTTCAGTATGATCCAGCATTTTTGAGTTGGAAAAAGATTCGGTCACCCTTTGCAAACCCCGAAGCCCCATTTCCTG
>JAUUZX010000311.1 GCA_030592025.1 bacterium
GGCGCCGCTCGCCATCACCGCCTGGGTGTCCTGGCGATTCTACGCGTTCATCTCGGCGACCATGCGGCCCTGGGTCCGCAAGGTGCCCACCCTGCACGAGGCGTACCCGGAGTTCTTCCTGACGCTCATCGGGGTCGCGATCTTCGTGCTGCTCATCACCCTGGCCGGCGCCTTCACCCGCAACCTCATGGGCATCGCGTTTTTCCGTTTGGTGGAGCGCGTCGTGGAGCGGATCCCGGTCATCAAGAGCATGTACTCGGGCACGAAGCAGATCGCCACGGTCTTCCTGCAGGACCGACGCACGGCCTTCAAGCACGTTGCCGTCTTCGAGTACCCGCGGCCTGGCCTCTACGCGCTGGGGTTCGTGACGAGCGAGGGCCTGGCGGGGGACCTGGCCTCGGTGTTCCTGCCGACGACCCCCAACCCGACCTCGGGCTTCATGCTGCTGGTCCCTCGTCGGGAACTGCGCGTGGTCGACCTGCCCGTGGAGGAGGCCATCAAACTCATCGTGGCCGGAGGCGCCATCATGGACGCCGAGCAGGCCGCGCACCTGGCTGTGGAGATCACGGCCCTGGCGCAGACATCGGCGACGGACGGCAAGGAGGATGACTCGTGAGCGACCACGACACCGAAGCCCGCGAGGCTGAACGTCCGGACGAGCGGGTCCTCGACCCGTCGAACCTGGAAGCCGAACACCACGCTCTCGAGGTGCGTTTCGCGGAACTGCTGGAGGCGGGTGATGACGAAGGCGTGCGCACCCTGGCCCTGGAGCTGTCGCCGGGCGACCTCTCCGAGGCCTTGCGTCCCCTGAGCGTCGAGGAGACCGCCCGCGTCCTGCGTGTGCTACCGGCCGATCCGCTGGCCGAGGTGCTGAGCGAGATCGACAACCGCAGCCTCAGTGTCCTGTTCACCCTGCTCGGGGTCGAGGAGATCGCCGACATCATCGAGGAGATGCCGTCGGACGAGGCGACCGACGTCATCGGCGAGCTCGACCAGGAGCACGCGGCCGAGATCCTGGCGGCCATGGACGAGGAGGAACGGTCCGAGGTCACGGAACTCCTGCAGTACGCTCCGGAGACCGCCGGTGGTCTCATGGCCAAGGAATACGCCTCCTGCCGCGAGACCCAGACCTGCGGCGAGGCCATCGGTGCGCTGCGGGCGCTGGACGAGGACGACCTGGCGGAGATCCATTTCGTTTTCGTCGTGGACGCGGCCGACCGGCTCACCGGGCGCCTGCCGCTGACCCGCCTGATCGTCTCGGATCCCGCGACCCCCGTGACCGAGGTCATGGAGGCCGACCCCTTGTACGTGGAGGTGGATCTGGACCAGGAGGAGGTCGCCAACTTCTTCATGATCCATGACCTGATCTCCCTGCCGGTCGTCGACCATCGTCTGCGGCTCGTGGGCGGGATCACGGCCGACGACGTGCTTGATGTCATGGAGGACGAGGCCACCGAGGATATTTCCCGTCTGGCCGGCGTGAGCGTCGGGGAGTTCGGGGAGCAGTCGTCGATGCGGGTCGCCCGTTCCCGTTTGCCTTGGCTGATCGGGGCGCTGGTGGGGCAGCTCGGTGCGGTCCTGGTCCTGCGCCACTTCGAGAAGAGCTTCGAGGCGCAGGCGGCCCTGGCCATCTACATCCCCATGATCATGGCCATGGCCGGCAACGTGGGCATCCAGACCTCGTCGGTGGTGGTGCGCGGCCTGGCCACGGGCGAGGTGGACTACTACCACCTGGGCCGTCATCTGATGCGTGAGTTCGGGACCGCGGTCATGACCGGTGTGGTGATTGCCCTCGGCATCTGGGCGGTGTCGCTGCTGGTCAGCGGCGACAGCCAACTCTCCCTCGTCCTGGGCCTCACGATGATGCTGGTCGTGCTCTTCGCTGCCATGGCGGGGACGGGCATCCCTCTCGCCCTGCACCGGGTGGGGGTGGACCCCGCACTGGCGACGGGTCCGTTCATCACCACGGCCAACGACGTGGTCAGCATGCTCATCTACCTGGGTTTGGCGACCCTGCTGCTGAGCCTCGGCACGACGACGCTGCCGTCGTGAGCCTCCTGTCCCGACCCACGGCCACGACGGCGGCCCTGGTGCTGAGGGCCTGGCCCTGCGGCGAGACCAGCGCCATCGCCTCTCTCCTGACCGGGGACCACGGTTTCGTCAAGGTGCTGGCCAAGGCGGCGCGCCGGCCCCGGTCGCGCCTGCGGCCCCTCGTGGAGCCCGGGCGCCTGGTCGAGGTCGAGTTCACGGTGGATGAGACGAGGGAGTTGCAGTATCTGCGCGGGGGATCCGTGCTGCTGGACCCCATGGGTGCGGCACCGTCGCTGGTGCGGTCGGCCTACCTGCTGGCCGCCCTCGAACTGATGGATCGCTGCCGCCCGGCGGCTGGTGCTCCGGGCGGTGGTGGTGGGCTCTTCGAGGTTTGCGAGGACTTCGTGCGGGTGTTATCGTCCCCGACCTGCGGGCATCCGGCGTTGCTGTTCTTCCATTTGGAGTGGCAGCTGTTGGATCGCCACGGCCTGGCACCCCAGCCCGCGACCTGCGCCTGCTGCGGGCGCGAGGCCGCCGTTGCCGACGCCGGGACCCTGTGGTTCGACCCGGCCGAAGGGGGGGTCGTGTGCGGCCCCTGCGCTCTTGACGGCCCCGGCGCCGGGCGACGTTCCCTGAGCCGGGAGGCCTGGGAGGCCTTGGGCGCTCTCGCCGCCCCGGATACCACACTGCTGGCGAGCATCGACCCGACCGCGAGCCTCCGGCGCGAGGTCGGCGGCCACCTGCACCGCTTCCTCGGCTACCACCTGCCGGGATACCGCCTGCCGACCGCCCTGGACCTGCTCCGGGTGGGGAAGGACGAGAGTCGATGATGGATTACCAGGAGATGATCGCGCGGCTCCAGAAATTCTGGAGCGACTACGGTTGCGTGATCGGGCAGCCCTACAACAGCGAAGTGGGGGCGGGCACCTTCAACCCCCACACATTCCTGCGGGCGCTGGGTCCGGAGCCCTGGCAGGTGGCCTACGTGGAGCCCAGCAAGCGCCCCAAGGACGGGCGCTACCTGGAGAATCCCAACCGGGTGCACCAGTTCCTCCAGTACCAGGTCGTCCTGAAGCCCAACCCCCAGAACAGCCAGGAACTCTATCTGGAGTCCCTGGCGACCCTGGGCATCGTCGCGGCGGAGCACGACATCCGGTTCGTGGAGGACGACTGGGAGTCGCCCACCCTCGGGGCGGCGGGCCTCGGCTGGGAGGTGTGGCTGGACGGCATGGAAGTGTCCCAGTTCACCTACTTCCAGCAGGTGGGGGGGGTGCGCTGCAAGCCCGTGGCGGTCGAGCTCACCTACGGCTTGCTCCGCCTCTGCATGTTCCTGCAGGGGTGCGACCACCTGAAGGACCTGATGTGGGGTGGCGGGCTGACCTGGGGCGAGGTCATGGGCCAGTTCGAGCGCGAGTATTCCGCCTTCAATTTCGAGCACGCCGACGTGGACATGTACCGTCGCCACTTCGACGACAAGGAACGCGAGGCCGCATCCCTGCTGGAGGCGGGCCTGGTGTATCCGGGCTACGACGCCGTCATCAAGTGCAGCCACCTGTTCAACCTCCTCGAGGCCCGGGGCGCCATCTCGGTGACCGAGCGCACCGGGTACATCTCCCGCGTGCGCAAACTGGCCCGCCAGGCGGCCCGCGCCTACGTGGCCAGCCGCGAAGCACTCGGTTACCCGCTCCTGAAGGAAGAGA